>JAIPFP010000178.1 GCA_021736575.1 Pirellula sp.
CCCCCCACGACCTTGTGTCGTGGGTCGCTGAAGTTTCTAACGTCGCGGGGCCGAGGGAACTTTCCTCACCCATGTGGCAAGCACATGGGGGCCGGAACCGCTTCGCGGTTCGACTTGGTTTAGCTGACCAAACTCGCTGTCCAACGACACAAGGTCGTTGGGGCAGGAACGCTCGCTGCGCTTGCGTTCGAATCTTGTTGCCACGTCCTTTGACGCGACTGCTGCGCGATCGGTCCACTGGAGTGGCCCCGTCTCCCGCCCGTTCGGACTCATTCGAACGATGCCAATCTTGCCCGAAGTGCTGCTTTCACTTCTGGCCACTCCTCTGCAAACGCACCGATCGCAACCCATTATATCTTGTTCATTGTCGTAGCCGAGCTTGGGCCGACGCGAATCTTAAGTGAAGTACATAAGCCTTACTAGCGTGAAGGTAACGATCCCCTGGGATAAACCCAGGGGCATTCGATTTGTTACTTGCTTGAGGCTCTCGATTTTTAACTCGAAAGTGTTTGAGGGCTCAACACCATTCTTAAGACTGCCAACAGATCCGCCTTGGCTACAATCTGTGCGTCGGTCTCGGGTATTTGCACTGGGGGTTGTTTTCCATATTTGACCGGCGATGAAGGTTTTGGCGATGAAGGTTTTGGCGCCTGATTCGGAGTTTGAGTTGGGACTCGCAACGGCCAATATGCGTGTTGCGCATCGGTGATTCGCAACTTGCCATTGTGCTTTCTTGCCAACTGCTCGATTCGACGTGAGTCCGTAAATACAAACGCCAAGTAACTGTCTTCAATTCCGACATAGCGAATCGACCATAAGGCGGCGTCCATTCGCAATTCTGCCACGTCCAGCAATCGCTCGACCAGTGTGGGAGGGGTTCCGAATCGATCGTTGAGTTCTTGACGAATGTCTGCAATCGCATGGACGTCGTGCAGTCTGCTCAAGCGTCGGTAGACATCGATCTTGTGCCGCATTTCCGGAATGTATTCGCTCGGCAAGAATGCTTCCACCGGCAGATTGATCTCGACGTCGATGTTCAACTTAGGTGGTTGACGTGTGAGTTGACGGACAGCACCCTCGAGCAACTGGCAATAAAGTTCGTAGCCCACGGTCGCAATATGCCCGCTTTGCTGTGTGCCCAACAGATTACCGGCACCACGAATCTCTAGATCTCTCATTGCGATACCAAACCCAGCACCCAATTGCGAATACTCTTCAATCGCGTGCAGACGTCTGGCAGCATCTGGATTGAGTTGGCGATTGCGATCCACCAACAAATAGCAGTGAGCCTGGTGCTTGTAACGCCCAACGCGTCCTCGCAATTGATGCAATTCCGAGAGGCCATATCGATTCGCTTCGTCGATGAAGATCGTATTCGCGTTGGGAATATCCAGGCCGCTTTCGATGATGGTCGTTGCCAATAGAATGTCGGCTCGGTGCTCGATGAAGTCAATCATGACCTGCTCCAACGCCCCTTCGGGCATTTGTCCGTGCCCGATGAGTATTTTTGCCTCCGGCGCGATTCGCTGGAGTCGGGCAGCAATCGAGTGCATGTCTTCAATTCGGTTATGCACGAAGAAAATCTGGCCGTCCCGATTCAGCTCACGCAATATGGCATTGCGAACTAGCCCATCATCAAATCGAACGACGCGAGTTTCTACCGCCATGCGTTCTTCGGGTGGCGTCTCAAGATTCGAGATATCCCGCACGCCTAGAAGCGACATATGTAGCGTTCTGGGGATCGGAGTCGCGGACAAAGTCAGAATGTCGACCATCGTCGAGGTCTTTTTAATTCGCTCTTTGAGTTCGACCCCAAACTTTTGCTCTTCGTCGATCACGAGTAGGCCCAGATTAAAGAACTGCACGTCGACAGATGCCAATCGGTGCGTACCGATGACGATATCCACTTGACCATGCGCGAGTCGCTTGACAGTCTCTTTTTGCTCCTGACTGGTTTCGAATCGGCTTAGCTTCGCGATTTCAAACGGGAACTCGGCCATCCGTTTCTTGAATGTTTTGTAGTGCTGTTCGGCAAGGACCGTCGTCGGGACCAGCACCGCAACTTGATAGCCGCTCTCAACGGCTTTGAAAGCCGCTCGCATCGCAACTTCCGTCTTTCCAAAACCCACGTCGCCGCAAATGAGTCGCTCCATCGGTCGGGCTGTCATCATGTCGGCTTTGGTGGCCGCGATGGCCGTCAATTGATCCGGGGTCTCCTCGTACGGGAACGATCCATCGAACTGGCTTTGCCATACGGAATCGGGTTTGAATTGAATCCCCGTTAGGCTCTTGCGTTGGGCTTGTAATTCCAGCAAATCCGAAGCCATATCGATGACGGCTTTTTCTGCGGCTTTCTTTTGGCGAGCCCAAGCTTGGCTGCCGATCTTGGCGAGTTTTGGCCGAGATTTGGTCGCACCGACATAGCGTTGAACCAAATCGATCTTGCTGCTCGGCACGAAGAGTTTCGTCCCGCCGTCGAACTCAATCGTCAAGTGCTCATACTTCTGCCCTTGTTTCTCAATGAGCTCCATGCCACGATAGATTCCGATACCGTGCGATAAATGGACCACCAAGTCCCCTTCTCGCAAATCAAGAAAGCTATCGATTGCACGCGAGGCGAGTTTGCGAGACGAGCGGCGCAGCGTCGATCTCTTGAGAAGCTGATTGACGGTTAGTACAAACGCTCCGGTCGGAGCAAGTTCAAAGCCACAACTCAATTGTCCAATTTCAATATGAACGCGATGCTCGGTAAATGCTTTGCTGTGCAGCATCAAATCATGAATGCGGCTCAACTCACCTTCGTTGACGCAAACAATCAAAGCCGTACGCTTGTCGCCAACTACGTTATCGATGTCGCGGGCTAAGTTTTCCAATTCACCACCGATACGTTGAACGTCGCCGATTGGAACGCGGAGCAATTGCCCTAAATAGCCTTCGCCTGCGAGCTGAGTGATTTGGGCAAACGCATATCGAACCATGCGTTGATAAAGCTCGCCCGGATTTCGGAAGCGTTCCGGGAATGGAACTCGGGCCTGGAATGCATTGGCATTGTGCATTGCGGCAATCGGTTCGCTCATCAAAACCATCGTGTCGGCTGGCAAGTAATCGAGCAAGGAAGCTTCTTCTTTGATGGCCTCATTGGCCGCGATCAGATCAACACGATCCATGCGATTGAGCGAGCGCTGGGTAATCGAGTCGAAGCTGCGAATCGATTCCACTTCGTCATCGAACAATTCGATGCGCCTGGGCTCGCCGCAATCCGGAGGAAACACGTCGAGGATACCACCACGAGCGGTGAATTCACCCGCCAACTGCACACTGGTGGTCGTTCGATATCCACTGGACGAAAGCCAACGCTTCAAGTCTGCAAGATCGATACGTTGGCCGACTTGGATACTACGCCGATCTTGTCGCAACTGCTGAGGGCTTGGGACACGATGCATCAGAGCGGGCATCGTGGTTACGATCACGGGCACATCAGGTTTGGAGCCTGGCGCAGACTGTTGCGATTGGGTCGCGTCGAGCCGCGACAGAACTTGAAGTCGTTGAATCACTTCCTGTTGCTGCAACATGTCTTCGTCAAGATCGTCCGACGAAGGGGGAAAGACATCGCAAGGACGTTCGAGGAAGAAGTCCAAATCCCGAGCAACGGTTTCGGCATCTTGATGCTGTGCCAAAACGACCAACATCGGTCTGCGGAAACGTTGAGCTGTTGCAGCCGCCAGTGGTGCAACTGCGCCGAGCCAAGCCCCTTCCCAACAGATGCTCTGACCTTGCGACCATTCGTCCGTGGCAGATTCGAAGACCTCTAAATCAAGAATGCCCTGGAGAAGATCGCGGGCTTGAGCTTCCTTGCGAGTAACCGATTCCGGTTGCTTCGCTGATTCCGTGGCTTCGCTAATCTGAATTTCGCGTTGCCGAATCTTTTCTGCCGGATCCATTTCCGGCTTTGGCGGAACTTTCGAAGCCTTCTTCGGCTTGACTGACGAAACTTTCTTTTTCGGGGCTTTTGGTGCGGTGGGCGCAGGGGAAACCGACAACTCGGACGCGACTGAATCCGTGTCTTGATCAATGGGATCGGCTAAAGGGGATTCCGGGTTCTTTCGGTTTAGAAAATCCGCCAATGTCCTTTTGGCTTTTGCTCCTTGCGGCTTCATCCTGGTTATTCGACTTCAAAATTCTTGATTACGAAAGCCCATGTGTCGGCGGTTGCATCAATCAATTTACTGACGGGTGTCCCAGCACCGTGTCCCGCGCTGGTTTCGATCCGAATGAGTGTGGGTTTAGTGCCGCTTTGGCACGCTTGCAATCGGGCGGCAAATTTGAAACTGTGGCCAGGAACAACGCGGTCATCATGGTCGGCTGTTGTGATAAGCGTCGCAGGATAACGGCGCCCTGGCTTGATATTGTGAAGAGGCGAATACGCTAACAGCGACTGAAATTGCGAGGGATCGTCGCTGCTGCCATATTCGTTGACCCATGCCCAGCCAATGGTGAATTTGTGAAATCGAAGCATGTCAAGTACGCCCACTCCGGGCAACGCAACCGCGAAGAGCTCCGGTCTTTGAACCATGGTCGCTCCAACCAGTAGGCCTCCGTTGCTCCGTCCCTGAATCGCTAACTTCGAAGGGTTGGTTATTTTTTGTTCGATCAAGTATTCGGCTGCGGCGATGAAGTCATCGAAAACGTTTTGCTTTTTTTCAATCATGCCCGCTTCATGCCAATCGCGGCCATATTCTCCGCCCCCTCTCAAATTGGGAACAGCATAAACACCGCCCATTTCCATCCAAGCTAAATTAGCGGGCGAGAAAGTGGGAGTGATGGAGATGTTGAAGCCGCCATAGGCATAAAGCAGTGTGGGCAATTTCCCATCGCGTTGAAGGCCCTTCTTGTGTGAAACAATCATTGGGACCTTCGTACCATCTTTGCTCTCATAAAAGATACGCTCCGTGACGTAGTCTTCGGTTTTAAAATCGAGTTGCGGTTGACGCCATACGGTCGATTGATTGTCCCCCAAGTCGAGCCTGTAAAGAGTCGGCGGTGTGATGTAGTTCGTGAACGAATAAAACGTCTCCGTGGCGCTGCGTTTGCCACCGAAGCCCGCGACCGTACCGAGTGCTGGGACTTGTAGGTCGGGTAGTCGTTCTCCCGAGGTCGAGACTTGCCTCACGATACTCGTGGCGTCTTTGAGATACGTTAAAAAGAATCGATCGCCAAAGAGATGGACGGATTGTATCGCTTCGGCGGTTTCTGCAACGATTTCCTTCCACTGGTTCGGGTGCGGATTGGTAATATCGATTGCAATCACGCGTCGCTTGGCGGCGCTATGGTCGGATTCGAAATAGAACTGTGTGCCGTCGTTGCCAACAAATTGGTAGGAGCTTTCGAAACCTGAGATAAGTTCGACGACCTTGGTTGCACCATCAGCGGAGTTATCATTCAGCTTGGCATAGAAGATTTGATTCTTCTTTTCAGTTCCGCGTATGACCGAAATAATCAGGTATTGATTATCTTCGGTCACAGAACCACCAAAGCCCCATTCCTTCTCATCCGCTCGCTGGTAGATGAGCTTATCGGCTTCTTGAGGTGTTCCAAGCTTGTGATAGTAGAGCTTTTGGAAAAAGTTAACGCCGGTAAATTCGCTGGCGGTGTTAGGCTTGTCGTATCGGCTGTAAAAAAAGCCTAAGTCATCGCCGGTCCAAGAGACAGAACTAAATTTGACCCATTCGACCTTGTCGTCGAGATCCTTGCCGCTAGCGATGTCCCGGACCTTCCATGTGTTCCAATCGCTCCCAGCACTTGCAAGTCCGTATGCGAGCAATCGTCCGTTGTCGCTGGGGACGTAGCCGGTGAGAGCAACGGTGCCGCCTTCGCTGAGAGAGTTGGGATCCAGGAGAGGTTTTCGGTCGGCATTGAGTTCATCGGCGACGTAGAGGATATTTTGATTCTGAAGTCCGTTGTTGTGTGTATAGAAAAACTTGTCGCCATGCTGACTTGGAAAGCCATAGCGTTCGTAGTTCCAAAGTTTGGTCAACCGTTCTTTGATCTTTTCCCGCACGGGAATGTCCCCAAGGTAGCCAAACGTAAGTTGATTTTGGCGAGCGATCCAATCCTTGGTGTCCGCAGAATCGACGTCTTCAAGCCATCGAAACGGGTCGTCGACCGTTTTCCCGAAGTAGACGTCGGTTTGAGGAACGGCCTTGGAACTAGGGTACACGAGTGTCATCGTAGGATCGGGTTGCGGCGCAAGTTTTGCGCCGACTTGCGCAACAACCACGCTTGCTGAGCAGGAAACCAAGGCGAATGCAATACGGAAGTAACATTTGGAAGCGGATGACATAGAATGAAACGACTGCATGAGTGAATGAGTGAATGAGTGAAGTGATTCGCGGCATGTTACGAGGGAAGGACCCGGACAGTATACCCAATGCGACAATGTTTGGCCGTTGTTCCCGACATCATGCGGAGGGCGATGGGTACGTACGTTTGTTAATAGACTGACGGGCTTAAACATTGTAGGAAACTTCACCAAATAGAGCGAAGGGGACGAGTTTAGCGTGCTATTCTTTTATTTTCTGGAACTGGCTCTTTTTTAAATCGTCTATTCCTTCGTTCCGCTCCTCCCAAGCACACAAATACAACCCTTGTCGAGTAAAACCATGCTAAATCTCAATCGCGCAATCGGTCTGAGTCTATTTGTGTCGTTTTTTAGCCTCACGAGTCCCCGAATGGCAATCGCACAAGAAATCGGTTTCAGTGAACGCTACGCCCTTGCTGAAAACCGCGAAGCCGCTTTGGCCGAGCTTATTCCTGGAACGGACACTTACTATTACTACCATTGCTTGTACTGCCAGACTTACGGGAAAATCGCCGAGGCTCGCGGGCATCTGGACGCCTGGATTGCCAAGTTTGGCTTAAATGCTCAAACGCAACGCATGCGGACTCGCCAATTCATTCTGGAATACAAATCCAACGCGCAAGCGACGTTGAACTTCCTGCGTACCGAATTCGGTATCAATACCGACCACCCCGCACCTCGCAAAGACGAAGCGGCTGAGCTCGAAACCAAACTCGACCCCAAGGTGATCGACTGGCAAACACACTTAAGCTCGCATGCAAACAACCTAGGAACCATCGAAAACACCGCACTCGCCTTCGCCGTCCCGTTCTTGAACGAACAAACAAATCTTCGAAGCTGGCTCGAACGCATCGATCGATCCGATATGCCCGGCTTGGTCGAGATCGTCCAACGCGAACTCAAGATGCCAGACTCGCGAGGCTTCGGCTGGGCTCCGATCCACAATCAGATGACCAATGCTCAACTATTAGAACTGCAAAAAGGCATCCCGACTTTACTTGAATCCAATGCTTTCGTTCAAGCTAGGCTTCGACGCATTCGGCCTAATGATGATCAATCCATCGACAATCCTGCGGTCTTGCTCGATCATCTGAAAGCGCTAGAGGAATTTACAACAACACTACCTGAATCGCAAAACAGCCTCAAGGCCTCGGTGCTATTTCATCGTCTTCAACTCGACGAACGCAGTGGAAACATGGACCGAAACCGCTTCCTTCGTTATCTCGAACTGCCAAGCAACCGCCCCTATTGCAACCCCGAGTATGCCGCCAAACAAGCCCGTCGGCCTCAAATCAACTTGGGTGTCAGCTTCCAAGCAGAAACAATGCTAGCCGTTATCGGTGATGATACGTCGCTTGTTCGCCGCTACCTGGAGCACTTTCTTCAAACCGATGCAACTGTCGATGCGTTCTCCCAAGTCCTCGATCGAGACTTTTTACGACGCGTCTTTGCATCCACCAAGATCCTTTACGGAATCGGTGATGCGAAAACATTCTATGCTCAACTCTCGCCCGACGAGCAACGTGAACTGCAATCCAGAATCGAACTTAATTTCGCACCCACCAACCCGGTTCTGTACCGCCCATCCGATGCGGTGCGTCTCACTTTGGATGTCAAGAACGCTTCTGAGCTACTGGTTAAGATCTATCGAATCAATGCTCGCAATGTGCTGATGCAGCAGAAACAACCCATCGGGACGAACATCGATCTCGATGGGCTCGTCGCAAACTTCGAAAAGCGAATCAGCTATTCGCAGCCTGCGGACCGTAGGCATCGAGAAGTGCTCGAAATGCCCGAACTAAGCGGTGGCGGAGTCTGGGTCGTCGATGTCTTGGCAGGTGGATTGCGCAGCAGAACTCTCATTCACAAAGGCCACTTGCATGCGATCCAACGCAGAAGCAATGCAGGTGACGTCTTTCGAGTGTTCGATGGCGACGGGCAACATGTTCCAACCGCCAAAGCGATTTTCGGCACGCGAGAATTTGCAACCGAAGCGGACGGCAACATCATCATCCCGTTCGGAAAGGCCGTGCAATCCGATTCGCTCATCCTATTCGACGGTCCCATCGCTTCGGTGCAACCTTTTGTCCACTACAGCGAAACGTATGCATTGCAGTCAGGTTTCTTGATCGATCCGCAGTCGCTTTTGGCAGGTGCCCAAGCAACCGTCGTGATCCGACCGAATTTGATGTGCAACGGGCAACTCGTTTCCCTCGCACAACTTGAGAAACCAAAGCTTACGGTTACATCCACCGACTTGGACGGCATTGCAGCAACGCAAACCTTTAGCGATATTCAGCTTGCTGACTCAAGCGAATTGGTCAAGACCTTTCTGGTGCCGCAGCGGCTAGCCTCCATTGTTGCTACCTTGAGCGGCGAAGTGCTGATGCTCAGCAACGATACGCGTGTTCAAGTTTCTGCTTCGCATTCGATTGCAGTCAATGATTCTGCCAGAACCGCCTTGATTCGCGATTTCTATTTGACTCAAACCGACAAGGGTTACTTGTTGGAGGTCCGCGGCCGAAACGGCGAACCGGCAACTCGGCTACCTGTCCAATTGGAATTCAAACTTTACGGATTAGGAGCAACGACAAGTATTCGCTTGGCTACCGATGAAAAGGGAGTTGTCGATCTTGGACCATTGGCGAACATCGAACGTTTCAAGGCGACTTCCGATGCGACCAACGTTCGCGAATTCATCTTGTCGAATGCTGCACCGACGTGGCCAAGTGTCTTTCACGCATTACAAGGCGAGACCATTGAACTTGCCATGTCCAGCGCAGACGGTATCGAGCCTGTTGTCATTGCAGCTCAACCGACCGCTAATACGCCAGGGCGATACGGACTCGTTGAGTACCGTGGCGGGATCGTTTTCGCAAGCCATTCAGGCAAAGTGACGATCGAGCAAGGTTTACTGAAAATAGTTGGACTAGAGGTGGGATCGTATCGGCTCCTGGATCATGCATCTGGACGAACCGTGCAGATTTCCGTCGTTAAGGGTGTCGAGCAAGCAGATACACTCGTCGGCCAAGAAAAGATTTTGGAATCCAATCGTGTACGCCCCGTATTTGTTCAAGACGTGAAAATCGAAGCGGACAAAATTCGAGTTCAAGTAGGCAATCATGATCGCTTCACCCGCGTCCATGTGGTCGCAAACGCCTTTCGGCCGATAACCGGCCATGGCCTCTCGCTGCCAGCACCAGCCTTGTCGCTTTCCTCTGCGGCGCGATTGCGCATCCCAAGCTTCTATATCAACTCGCTCAAGCTAGATGAAGAATACCAGTATGTCCTGCAACGTCAATTTGCAGCGAAATACTTTGGTAGTCTGTTGCCTCAACCCAGCGCCATTTTGAATCCATGGGAACTCTCTGTCACTCAAAACGCCTCGAAGGATGCGGCAGTTGGCGATCCGATGGCAGCTATGGCCGCTCCCCCTGCAGCCATGGGTGCCGGACGTGGCGTCACCAACGGAGCGGCTGGCATGATGGCTTCAAACGGCTTGCCGGACTACGAGTTTCTTAAACGTGGCAGCATGATGCTCACCAATGGAAAATGCGATGACGCAGGGCTGATATCGATCGACCGGAAAGCTCTCAATGGTCTGACGAGCCTAACTGTTTTGGTCGTCCATCCAAGCGGCACCACGTTTCGAACCATCGCTTTACCACTGGAACAACCGCGTGAACTAAACGACCGACGTTTGGCAAATGCGTTCTCTGCCACCGACAGATTGACCGAAGTTCAAGGCGTCAAAATACTAATTGGCACCGAAAAGCATGATTTGGGAGATGCGAGTTCGACACGTGTCAAATTGTACAACTCGATTGCCGATGTCTTCGCACTTTACAAGACCTTCCTCCCGAACCAACCTGACCTTGTCAAATTCGAGTGCCTGACGAAATGGTCGACGCTCCGAGACGAGGAAAAGGATGTTCACTATGCGGATCTGGCCTGTCATGAACTGAATTTGTTCCTGATGTTGCACGACAAGCCCTACTTTGATCGCGTTGTTCGGCCCTATTTAGTCAACAAAATGCAGAAGCAGTTCATGGACGACTACGTGCTCGGAATGGACCTTGCCAAATACGTCCGACCATGGAAACTAGCTCAGTTGAATGCTGTCGAGCGCATTCTGCTCGCGAAGAAACTCGATGGGCAGTCGGGCAGCACAAAACGTTGGATGGGCGACTTGGTCCGTTCGGCCCCGATCGATTCGAATGCGCAAGCCAATCGGTTTGCAACGGCTCTCATGAGTACGATGCTTGGAGATGCTGAAGCCGATGGTATTGTGAATGTTATGGGTCAAATCCCCCGGGGAGGCGCCGCAAACCGCAAAGAAGAGGAAAAGAGTTCCTTGGATTTTCAAATGGGGGTAGAGGCACTTAGTAGGGACAAATCGGATCGGTTCTACGAGGCTGAAAAGCTCATGGAACAGGTTGAGGACAGTCCTAAAAAAGCCAAGCAAGCGCAAGCGGGAAGAGCCTACTCGAACATGCGGCGAGCTGGTGGGCTTGGTGGAGGTGGTGGAATGGGTGGCTTAGGTCGCCTCTACCAATCGCTTGAAAGCACTCGCAAGTGGGCCGAAAGCAACTTCTTCCACCTAACGATCCAAAACCAAAACGCGGCCGTCGTTCGACCCAACCAATTCTGGCTCGACTACCTCAATCATTCAGGTGATTCGGCATTCCTGTCCGAGAGCATCGATATGGCTGCCAGCAACATCCATGAAGCCATCCTGGCGCTAGCCGTTCTCGGCCTACCTATCCAGTCAGAACCGATTGAAATGGGCGTTGAGAATGGACACATCGTGGTATCGAAAGTCAAAAACGCAATCGCCTTCGTTCAAGGCATCCGAAGTGTCGAAGTAAGCAACGAGCCAGCAACGGTTCTTGCAAGCCAAAACATCTTCCTGGCAACCGATCCGATCGAAACCGCCAAACCTGTCCAAGACAAATCTCTCATCAAAGGAACCGTATATCGATTGCGTTTGGTTTTGACCAACCCGAGTGCAACGCAGGTTCGCATGAGTGTTTTGCAGCAGATTCCGCAAGGTGCGATCCCCCTTGAGAATGCAAAGACCGTGGCCGGACGAAAAATCGATCTTGCACCGTTCGCGACCCAAGAACTGACCACGAAGTTCTATTTTCCAGCTGCGGGGAGCTTCCAACATTATGGAGCTCAAATCGCGATCGATGGCAAGTCGGTCATCGCCGCACCATCGACTACCCTTAAGGTACTGAACGTGCCAGATTCGGTGGACGAATCGTCTTGGGCTTACGTCTCCGCCTGGGGTTCGGACGATCAAGTTTTGAAACACATCGAAACAGCCAACCTGTTCAAGATCGATTTGGATGCGATCGCATGGCGGATGGCCAATCGCAAGTTCTTCGATGCGTGTTTAACTCGACTCACGGATTACGGAGTTTTTAATGCGACACTTTGGGCTTATGCATTGAAGCACAATGATGCACAAAGGTTGAGGGAATACTTGGAGAGGTCGGATGCGGTGGTCGCTCGAGTGGGGATCATTCTCAACGCAGACATCATGCAGGTCGAACCGATCGATCGACTTGCTTTTGAGCACTTGGATTTTCGTCCACTCGTGGTCGCACGAACCCATCAACTTGGGGCAAAGCGAGTTATCCTCAATGATGGTTTGGCGATCCAATACGAGCAGTTGATGGGGAATCTTGCCCACCAAGTGGAAATCGAAGCTGAGCAGCGACTGTGCTTGGTCTACTACATGCTGCTTCAAAATCGTGTGGAGGAAGCCATCGCTCATTTCGCCAAGACGGATCTTGCATCCTTGGAAAGCAAGTTGCAACACGATTACTTTGCTGCGTACTTGGATATGCTCCAAGGCAAATTTGACGAAGCCGAACTCCGTTCGCAAAAGTACGTCCAATATCCCAATCCACGTTGGCGCGATTGGTTTGGTCAAGTGCGTTCCCACGTTTCTGAACGCAAAGCACTTCAAGCCGGTAAAACCGCCGACATCGCATCGAGAGAAGATTGGAAAACAGATGCGTCGAACCGGATCTTGTCTGGTGGACGCGAACAACAAAACGTGAATGAGAGCGCAGTTTTGCCCGTGTTGGATCTGATCCAAGATGGCGAAAAGGTCGTGATGCGGTATCGCAATCTAGCCGAGGTCGAAATCAACTTCTATTTGATGGATGTTGAGTTGTTGTTTAGCCGCAGCCCGTTCTCTCAACAAGATGGTGGGCGTCTCAATTCGATCGAGCCCAATTTGGCAGAAAAGCGAAAGCTTGTGAGTGCGAAGTCGACGGCGGACGTATCCATTGACATCCCGGACAAGCTCAAAAACAAAAACTTGGTCGTTGAGGTCATCGGGGGCGGTTTAGTTCGCAATTTGGTTTTGTATGCCAACTCGCTCGTGGTGAACGTCTCGCCAAATATGGGGCGATTGCAAGTATTGACCAAACGAGGATTGCAACCGCTCGAAGGAGCCTACGTCAAAGTCTACGCACGAGACCAAGCGGGTGCAGCCAAGTTTTACAAAGATGGCTACACTGATTTGCGAGGGCAGTTCGACTACACGAGTCTGAGCACGAATGAACTGGATTCAACCCAACGTTTCTCGTTGCTCATCTTGCATCCAGAGCACGGCACGATTGTGAGAGAAACCGAACCGCCAAAACGCTAAAATACAGAGGGGTTCGCGGGTTGGCCCACGGATCCATTTTGTCAATAATCCAAAACTCGAAACCAAACGATTCACACGACACTTATGAACCGATCACCTTCACTTGCCCTCTTGCGCCATTTTCTTGCGATTGTTTGCTTCGTTTGCGTCGGCGCGCCGGTATTCGCCTCCG
>JAIPFP010000007.1 GCA_021736575.1 Pirellula sp.
CGGCATTTTGATCTGGCGACACAACCGTCAACGGGATCGTATTTCGCCCCAGATTCCCGCTGGGGGACGATGACCCTAGCGAATCGCTAGGCGACGCGTTCTGGGAAAGGGAAATGTCGGCGTGAGTCACCAAGAAAATAGCAACGACGAAGCAATGCAAAACCCTGGTTTTCACAGTGTAACATTCCACAAGGAGATACTCACGAAGCATGGGCAAACTCAGACCGCAGACCGAGTTCCCATCAAAAAACATTACCAGAGTATAATTCGTTGCGGAGACTCGCGCAATCGAAAACTTCGGGATAGTGCATTTTTTGGGAATGGTGGGGCCGGTCGACTACTTCTTGCGATGCCTAATTCGGGCTCGCATACGTCTTTTCTTACGACCAATCTTTCGACGACCCCGACCTGTTTTCTTTACGCCCACGAACCCACGCTCCTAATCAATTGCAAAAAACGCTCTGTTTTTGCCATGCTGTGACAAAACAATCAAAGTAAACGCACAAAAATAAAACTTCAACACATCTACCTAGGTGCGTAGCGTAACATAAGACTATGTATTCCGACAAGTCCATGAAGTCAGAATAAGAAAGCCAAATCTCGCTTGGAACTGCGCCTTGTTGCCCTTCAACCCTTGACCCGCAAATTATGCTATTCGATGCCGTTATCTTCGATTTGGATGGAACATTGCTCGATTCTCTGGAGGACATTGCCACGGCGGCCAACCGGGTTCTCGACGATTTAGGCAAGCCAACGTACGCGATTTCCGACTACAAGTACTTGGTTGGCGACGGAGTAGCCATGCTTTTTCAGCGGGCGCTACCGGAATGCGAAAGCCGGCCCGATCTTAAAGCAGACTGCATGCAACGCTTCGAGGTTGCCTATTCGGCGATCTGGAATAATCGATCGAAACCCTACGCGGGTATCTTGTCGATGTTGGAATCCCTAAGTCGGCAATCCCTGAATTTGTCGGTTCTGTCGAACAAACCGGAGAGCTTTACAAAAATTTGCGTCGAGCATTTCTTTGGGAATGTCAGGTTTGACCACGTTTTAGGGCATTCCGAACGTTTTCCGCGTAAGCCTGACCCGTCAAGCGCTAGATGGATAGCGGATCAAATCGGGGTCGGTAACGATCGTATCGCTTATGTGGGTGATACGAACACCGACATGAAAACTGCGATTGGAGCGGGCCTTCGTGCGATTGGAGTAACATGGGGATTTCGTCCCGAGAGCGAACTGCTCGCCAGTGGTGCGCAGATCATCTGCAATGACGTCGATCAATTGACCGATTGTTTGCTGAGACCTCGATCGAATCCTTAAAGACGATTTTGATTCGAGTGATGGAACGAGCTCAGGACGCAAGAAGTCATGAAAACAGTCAATCCAAATACGCGATCGACAGACCAATCCAAGCAGGAAGAATTTGAAGTCATCAAACGTCGCATACACAAGCGGCTCGTCGACAAACTTGACCTTTCGCGGGTCGGTGATCTCAAAGGTGAATCGTTTCGACGCGAAATTCGCGCGGTAGTTGAGCACCTTTGCGATAGTGAAAACACGTTCCTCAACCGATCCGAACGCGACAAGATTGTTGATGAGGTCCTCGACGAAACGCTTGGGCTCGGGCCTTTGGAGTTTTTGCTGAAGGATTCGTCCATCAGCGATATCTTAATCAACGGCCCAAAAAACGTCTTCGTTGAGCGAAGCGGTCAACTGGTGAAGACCGACGTTGAATTTCGCGACAATGCTCACTTGATGCAAATCATAGATCGAATTGTGTCCAAGGTTGGGCGGCGTGTGGATGAAACCTGCCCAATGGTGGACGCTCGCTTGGAAGATGGTTCTCGGGTCAATGCGATCATTCCTCCGTTGGCTCTCGATGGAGCATGCGTTTCCATTCGACGATTCGGTTCGAATCCGCTTAAGCTAGAAGGGCTCCTCAACTACAAAGCGTTCACGCCCGAAATGGTGATGCTGCTTGAGGGCTGCATTAAAGCGAGGCTCAATATCATCATCAGTGGTGGAACAGGCTCAGGCAAGACAACCCTGCTCAACACTTTGAGCAGTTTCATTCAAAATGATCAACGCATCGTTACGATCGAAGACGCGGCCGAGTTGCAGTTGCAGCAAGAACACGTTGTAAGACTCGAAACACGGCCTTCGAACATTGAAGGAAACGGTGCCATTTCCGCGACGGATTTAGTTCGCAATGCATTGCGGATGCGACCCGAGCGCATCATCATCGGTGAGTGTCGGGGAGGTGAAACGCTTGACATGTTGCAAGCCATGAATACAGGGCATGATGGTTCGATGACGACCGTCCACTCCAACTCGCCTCGCGACGCGATCGCTCGGCTTGAAACGCTGGTCATGATGGCGGGATACGACCTGCCTGTGAAAGCGATTCGGCAGCAGATTTCGGGTGCGGTCGATCTCATCATTCAGACCAATCGATTGCAGGGAGGGCCTCGACGCGTCTTGAACATCACGGAAGTGCAAGGCATGGAGCAAGACACGGTCGTTTTGCAAGACATTTATCGTTTTGTTCAAGATGGGGTCGGAGAAGACGGGAAAGCACACGGCTATTTCGAATCAACCGGAGTGCGACCTTCCTTTATGCCAAGGTTGGAGTCGGCCGGCATCCGGTTGCCAGCCAGCGCGTTCCGCCAGCGGATTATGATGCGAGCTTAACAAACATGATAGTACTAATCATCGCGGCCTCGGCGGGACTTTGCGTTGCTGCCGTCGTAGGCTTGGTTGCAACCATGGTGCGAGGAGATGAAGCGTCGGTCGCCGAGGATCGTTTGTCCACATTAACCGCCATGGGACGCGGTAACTTGGTGGGCAAAGGGGGCGATGTGCTTTTGTTGCGCAATTCGGCTGAAGGAACAACGAACTTCCTAGAGGACTGGATGGCACGCACGTTCAACATGAAGGTTGCACTTGAACAGGCGGACATACAGCTTCCTCTAGGCAAGTTTGGACTAATGTGCGTGGGGTTGGCGGGCACTGGCGCAGCCGCTTGTTTATTCGCACCAATGCCATACCTGACAGCACCGTTGGTCGGGGGGGCGCTGTTTTTCTTGCCATTCTTATGGGTGATCATGAAACGGAAAAAGAGGATCGATAAGTTCAACGCCCAATTGCCCGAGGCGCTTGAAATGCTGAGTCGATCCCTTCGCGCAGGGCACTCGCTAGGTGCGGGCTTTGGATTGATTTCCGATGAGATGCAGGACCCTTTGGCCCGCGAGTTCGGGCGTTGCTACGATGAGCAGAATTTAGGTGTTTCGCTGGAGCAATCGCTCGAAGCAATGTCACTTCGCATCCCAAATCTTGACTTGCGTTTCTTTGCAACGGCGGTGATTCTGCAACGTCAAACGGGCGGTGACCTAGCGGAAATTTTGGAGAAAATCGGCCGTCTTGTTCGTGCTCGCTATCGACTCGCTGGACAGATCCAAGCGCTCACGGGTGAAGGGCGATTGTCGGGTATCGTTCTCCTCGCCCTGCCGCCAGGACTGTTCGCCGTGATGCTCGTCTTGAACAATGAGTATGTCATGAAACTCTTCACCGACCCGATGGGGCAATGGATGCTCGGAGCCGCCATCGTGATGCAATTGCTTGGTGCACTCGTAATCAAAAAAATTATCGACATCAAGGTTTGAACGCGAGTCGTACACCAATTGGCGTTTGCAAGTTACAAAGTTAGGAACAAAAAATCATGTTGATTCTTGCTGCGATCAGTACCAGTGCGCTAAGTGTGCTTATGATTGTGAGCATTTTTTTGGCTGCTGGCTCGCTCGCTTGGTTTGCAATGGACTTTTTCGCCAAAGATGCGCAAGGTGCGGCTGAAGACCGATTGGACATGCTCAATATGTCCATGAGAAAGGAAGCTGGTGTTAAACAGACGAATGTTGAAAAGCTGACGAAGGCGTTGGAGCAAGCTTCGCCAGCCATTTCCAAGCACATGGTGGCCAAGACCGAAGCAGAACGCAATGTGTTGAAAATGCGATTGACCGAAGCGGGATTTCGATTTGAATCAGCGACGGCGGTCTTTCTCACTATCAAGGTGTTGGCGGCGTTGGGGGGGCTCGTATTGGGTGGCGGAATCACCGCGTTGACGACGGGATTGGGGAACGCAGTCCTCTTGCGGGCCGTCATCGGAGGTGGCATAGCCTTCTTCCTGCCGGAGTTGATCCTCGATATCTTGAGGAGCAGAAGAAAGAAGCGAATCATCCTGGGACTTCCCGATGCCCTGGACCTGTTGGTCGTGAGCGTCGAAGCAGGACTCGGACTTGATCAAGGTATCCGGAAGGTGGCAGAGGAAATGCGCTCGTCATACCGAATACTTTCCGATGAACTTCAGCTCTGTACGTTGCATCTGCAAATGGGCCGTACTCGTGCCACCGTACTTCAAGAACTCGGCAGCCGTACCGGTGTTGAGGACTTGAGATCACTGGCCTCGCTATTGATTCAAGCCGATAAATTCGGTTCAGGGGTTGGTCAAGCTTTAAGAGTACAAAGCGATTCGATGCGGATCAAACGACAGCAGATTGCCGAAGAAAAAGCAGCCAAGACCGCCGTCAAGCTCATTGTTCCTCTAGTCCTCTTCATTTTCCCAGGAGTCTTCGTGGTTCTGGTCGGGCCAGCCGCCATTCAAATAGCGAGGGAAATGTTTCCCGCAATGCAGGTTAAGTAAGTAGCCATGAGTCTCAATCTAGCTGTCAGGTCATCAAGCCCTCGTGCCATCTAGCTTTCGGGCTGTGGATTTCGTTTGCCTCAAACGACGTCATCCAGTTTGTCCTTCATCTGTTGATGTATTGCTTGGATGGCTTTTTTCAGTTGGTGCCATTGAATAAATGCCATGTGGGTATCTATTTGTTCACAGTCATTGCGATCGAATCCTCGTTCGCTAATACGAATTGCATCGTCCAGTGCAAACATTCCGACATCGGCAATTTCTACTTCGTATTCGGATTCGGAGACCTCTGCCTTTCCGCCAACTTGTTGCATGACGCGATTGACGGCCCAAACAGCGGCACATTCGGAATCGTAGCAATCGACAATTCCACGAATCGAACCACTTTGAACATAGAACTTGGCCATTTAATGCTTATCCCTTTGGAAACTCGGAGGCAATTTGAAAGGTGACAAAGCACACAACCACTTGCGTCTGCATGATATCGTGTTACGAAGTGGTCGTAGCTGAGACAATCGAGTTATCGCCGAACGGGTTGACACGACCGGTCACATCGAACGCTGTTTTCAAATAGTCGGGCGAATATTTCGGGGAAAACACCAGTTCCTGTGGTAAGAAGTGCATTGCATTGGTGAGTTTCTTCTGCCGTGGCCCGTATACTAGGGATGCTTCCGCATCGCCCGCGGAGTGTCGCCCGTTTCCAATTTTTCGGAACTTGGAGTTACCAACGCAATGAGTATGACCCAGCCCAAGCAAAAGATAGCCATTCCTGATTCGCTCGTCAGGCAGTTGCACGACTTTCGCATCAAAGTCTGGACGATCAAAATGCTAGAAGCATTTGGAATCGCATGCCTTTCCGTTTTTTTTGGTTTTCTGGCCGTATTTGCTTTGGATCGATTGTACGATTCGCCAGCATGGATCCGCGCCACGGTTCTATTGCTTGCGACGACTGGAGTCGCTTCGATTCCCATATGGTTTCAAAAATGGGTGATGCGAATCCGTTCCGCCGAATCGGTTGCAAAACTGCTTGGTAAGCGAATGCCGGCCGTCGGTGACTCATTGCTTGGCGCGATCGAGCTTTCCCATAGTGATTCGGAACAATCTCGCTCGCCCGCCTTGTGCCAAGCTGCATTGCAACAAGTAGCTAATGATTCCGCCAAAAGGAATCTATTGGACGCAACACCGAGTTCTCAGCATCGCACATACGGTTCCCTTGCCGCTATGGGACTGGCAGTCGCAATGGGACTGTGGATCATGTATCCGGCAGCGGCCTCCAATGCTTGGGCGAGATTCGCTGCTCCACTCTCCAATGTGCAGCGTTTTACATTCGCCGCTCTTGATTCCGTCCCATCGAAGGTCATCGTTCCGCACGGTGAAACATTCCCAATCTCCGTTAAGCTCACCGACGGTTCCGAGTGGTCGCCTAGCAAAGCGTCCGCCACAATCGGTAAGCAGACTCAGTTGGAGAGCCAATTGATCAATCGCTCGTATGAATTTGAATTACCACCACAAATCAACCCGGGCACACTCTTGCTATCCATCGGAGATGCATCGCCGAGCATTCATATCGAGCCAAAGCTTCGGCCGGAATTGGAAAGCATTGTTGCTAACATCAAACTTCCCGATTATTTGAATCGTCCAGAAGCCATCAGCAAAGATGTTCGAGGCGGTGGTCTATCGGTCGTGAGAGGCTCCGAAATCGGTTTTGACGCGACCGCCACAAGTACATTGGCTTCCGCGTCCATCGGTCAGACTGCCCTAACAGTCACAGATCGGACGTTTCGCCCCGACGCCGGGCTGATCGAAGAATCCAACAAATTCGAATTGCAGTGGACGGATACCGATGGACTTTCCGCCAAGTCCCCATTCTCAATCAATGTTTCGGTACGCGACGACGAAGCCCCATCGGTTTTCTGTGATGGACTTCCGAGGTCCCGCGTATTGTTGGATTCAGAGCAGATCCAGTTCACGGTTCGCTCCCTCGATGATTTTGGTGTGAAGCATGTTGGGATGGAATGGAAGACCGCAGAAGGATTTCAGTCGAGCAAACCTCTGACTGGAGAATTGATGCTGGCGGCTGGCAACGCCAATGCGGAGACTCTCGATGCAATGGCTACATTCCAAGCGACCTCTCTCAAAATTCCACCTCAACCACTCGAAGTTCGGATGTTCGTCGAAGACTACTTCCCCGAACGCGGTCGAGTCTACTCGTCCCCCCATTTGCTCTATGTTCTTAATCCGGATGAACACGCCCATTGGATTCTTGACCAAATGAGCAAGTGGCAACGCGAGTCGCTCGAAGTTCGGGACCGCGAACTGCAACTGCTGGCGACCAACAAGAAAATCCGCGATCTGCCCGAGGAAGAGCTCAACCAAGACGACACACGTCGCAAAATCGAGCAGCAAGCTTCCGCCGAGCAAGCCAACGGACGCCGCCTGAACAACTTGACGGGGCGCGGAGAAGATTTGCTTCGTCAGGCGGCGAGGAACCCAGAGATCGGTGTCGGGCATCTTGAAAAGTGGGCTGAGATTCAACAAATTCTAAAAGACATCGCCGCCAATCGCATGCCCAATGTGGCGGATTTGCTCAAGCAAGCCAAAGAAGAAAAGAGACTTGCCAAAGCCAGCTCAAGTAATAGCGAAAAATCAGGTCCCATCGCTGGTGTAAATAAAGACAATCGAAGCAACCCGTCGGATGCCGATCCAAAAGCTGCCCCAGCGCCTCCGGGCCCAGCGGTACCTATGATTGCGGATCGAGAGTCCTCGCAACAACCACCGATCGAGTCCGATGATCCTCAACAAAAGGCTAAAAACGGCCCACCACCCGCGCTGCGTTTGCCAACGACCACCGTAATGGGTAAACCTCAACCGAAAAAACCGGGCGAAGAGGAAACTGAGACGGAAAATAAAATCGAACTGGCTGTTCGCAAACAAGAAGAGCTGTTGGCAGAGTTTGACAAAATCGCCGACGAGCTCAACAAACTGATGGCCAATCTCGAAGGTAGCACTTTGGTGAAACGACTCAAGGCAGCATCACGCGAGCAAATCCAGATTGCGGATGCAACCTCAACGGAAATCGATAATGCATTCGGATCCCGGCTTCAGCGGCTAAAGCAAGATCAGCAAAGACGGATCGAGCAACTCAAGGGTCGCGAGGAAAACGCCCTTAACACCGTCAGTGTGATCATCGATGATTTGGAAGCTTTTCATCAACGTCGTCCTCTAGTGAAGTTTCAAAGTGTTCTCGATGAAATGAAAGCAGAAGATGTCCTCGGTGGAATTCGCGTCCTGTCAGACCGCATCCTTGAATCGCAGGGGCTCGCCATCGCCGAGGCTGAGTACTGGTCTGATACTATGGACCGCTGGGCGGAAGACCTCGTCGATCCAGCCTGCAAAGGTGAATGCAAAGGGAGCAAATCCAAAAGTTCACTCCCCCCGTCGATCATCCTAGAAGTCATGCAAATTCTTGAAGCGGAAATCAATCTTCGCGACCGAACTCGCGTTGCTGAGCAATCCAAGGAGGTTTCCGAAAAAGCGAAGTATCTTGAATCTGCCTCCGAACTCGCCGCAAGTCAAATGGATCTGGAGGAGCGAATCGCCATCGTGCGGACCAAGATATTGGAGCTACCGGATGCACAAGCTGAATTTGCAAAAGAGATTGAGCTGATGCAGCAAGTCGACTTGGTCATGCTTGATGCGGCCCAAATCTTGGAGCGACCCGAGACGGGCAAGCTGGCCATTGCAGCCGAGACAGAAGCGATCGAACTACTGCTGAAAAGCAAACGTATCAATCCAAAGAGCGGTGGAGGTGGCGGTGCCAGTCCTGGTGGCGGCGGTGGCGGTGATACGCAGGATGCAGCTATTGCCATGTTGGGAATCGGGATCAACGAAAAAGAAGCTCGCGAGGACCATGGCGTCCAACAGGCGACGGGCTCGTCGGGAACCAGTTTCCCAGAGGAATACCGACAGGGTCTGGACGAATACTTCCAAAGACTCGAACGCAAATCTCTGCCTTAAGACTCTCAAAATGAATCAGTGTGTATTCAATCGATTGGCGATGGCCGCCCTTTTGTCATTTTGTTTCTTCGAGCCTAACGAAACTCATGCGCAGGGAGATTTGTTGCTGGGCCAAGAGGTTCGAGTGCAAATCAATGGCGTGGAAGTCAATGCCGCAAACGGTCAGGTGTTAAAAGGTTTGCGGATGCAAGCGGTCGACGGAGTCCTTGTACCTGTGGTACCTGTGATGCCGCCGGACGCCGAGCTATCCAAGCGGCAATTATTTATGTTGATGCGAGGGCTAATCCAAAACGAACTCTCCGTCGTGGATTCTGTTTGTCAACTCGATGATAAACAACGGCAAGCCATTGTCGATCTGGCGGAGCAGGAATGGAACGTTAAGACCAGCGCTTCGGTTTTGAAATGCCTACAGCAGCATGTCTTCGGAACCATCGATCTCGACAGTTTGGCCGAACGAACCGTCAGGAGTTGGCTGGTGACATCTGCATCCACCGAATCCGTAGCCAACTACGACCAAGAATTAGCAGATCGTATGGAGTACAGGAAGCACGCTTTGATCAGCGTGATGCTCGACTCGTTGATCGCAAAACTCAACTTAAGTTCGGCCCAGATGGAACAAATTGAAGCGATCCTAGACGAAAAATGGAGAGACCGTTGGTTTCGTTCTCTCGAAGCGACCTTTAGCAATGTGTCTTTGTTCCCCGAAATTAGGCCCTCGTGGATTTCATCCATTCTCACAGATGCACAGCAGGCCGCCCTCGTCACACGCGAGTCACAACAGTTTTTTGGTTCTCACCAAGTCACACAAGATTCGCCAAGCTTGGCTCTCGAGGCCCGATTTGTCATTGGATCGATCGCAAGCTCGAATGCAATAGCGTTGGCGATGGGAAGCAAAAAAGAAGTCAAAGCCTCAAACAGCGAGGAACAAAATGATGCGACAAAGCGTTAGAAGTTCTGGATCGCAAACGAGAAGTTTGGTCAGGCTGTTCGTTTTCGTTCGTCCCGCGATCTATTTTACCGCGATCTTCTTAGCCGCGATCTTCTTGACGGGGGGCGACTGTTCGTGTGCGTTCGCTCAACAACAGGCAGTTCCACTACCGGCTCAACCTCCAGGTCGTGCAATCGAGGTACAAGCACAAGCAATTCAGATACAACAGCTACAACAACGCGTTCTACCAATTGAACAGCGCAGGCAACCGCCTGTTGTTGCAGATGAGGATGTTGACGATGAGGATGCGGTAATTTGGGGACAGGGCGCTTTTCCTCAGATGGACCGCCAAACGATGCGCGAGTCCATGTTCGGTGCCTTGGGAGGATCCGAAGCAGCCTTCCAAAAACTCAAGCGAGAAAGCATCCGACGCGAATTGGACCGAATCAACGTCATTTGCTCACTCACCGATGAGCAACAGGAAAAGTTAAACAAGGCCATCGAAATCGATATTCAACATGTCCATGCCAAAATCGAGACCGCTCTGAGCAAATTTGAATCGAAAATGACAGTGCAGCAGTTTCAACAAATTCAACAAGAAATTCATGCAGTCACCGGCACATACAACGCCATTTCAAAGCAAGATGGAGAAGTCTGGCGGAAAGTCCTTCGCGCTCAACTTACCGCAGAACAATCTACAAGAATCGAAGAGGACAAGCGGAAAGTGGAAGCGAACCAATCGCGAACGCAGCAGCTCAGAGTCCTTTTACGCTTGCAACGAAAACTCGGACTGACGGGAAAGCAAAGGAATGCATTGAGTGAATGGATCAAGGAGAAAAAGCAGACCCAATTTGATTTTGCGACCATTTGGAAATTGTTGGCTTCCGTCGACGACAACCAGATTCCATTCACAGCCACCCAGCGCAAGTTGCTTGCACAACCTCTCGGTCCGGCCGATCTCGCGAATATACCGACGGGCGAGTTCCCCCAATTTAATGCGGTTCCTATGATTCAGATTCGCCAACGATGAATAAGCTTGAGATGAACTACCAAAGTCCCCTTTTTCGTTCGAAGACCCGTAGCACTCCCAATGGGCTCCTGCTCCTGGTTGGATTCCTTGGCTTGTTTACGCAAGTTACAGACGCTCGTGCGCAGTCGAAGATTGGCCGAGATGGCAATGCAGTCCAGGGTCAAACCGTTCCGCGAGACGTTCGAGAGATTTACGATCGTGGATTACTTTGGCTTGAAAATACGCAAGATGAGAGCGGTGGATGGAGCAAGTCGGGGGGGATGTCTGGAGGAGGTGTTTCCGGATTGGCTCTCATGGCGTTCCTTGCGTCCGGCGAAGACCCAAACTTCGGTAAATATAGCATACCGGTTCGCAAATCGATTCAGTCCATCATTCGAGGGCAGAATCCAAACACTGGGTATCTTGGCGATAGCATGTACCAACATGGGTTCGCGACTCTTGCGTTGGCGGAAGCTTATGGCGCGGTTGACGAGCGAAATTTTTGGCCTGCCGATGCGGATATCAAACGCACTCGATCGATAGGTCAGGCATTGGAACTGGCGATTCGAACATCGGTAACTAGCCAGGACAAGAACACCTATGGCGGCTGGCGATATTCGCCCGACGCGAGCGACTCGGATACATCGGTTGCCGGTGCGATTCTGATGTCGCTTTTGGCGGCTCGCAACGCTGGGATCGAAGTCCCAGACAAGAATATCGACCGAGCCATCAAGTACTTTACAGGCATGACGTCCAGCAGTGGGCAAGTAGCCTATGCAGGTGGCATGGGTGGTTTTGATAATTCACCGGCGAGAGTCTCCATAGCCACCTTGGTCTACGCCATTGCCGGCAGAAAAGACCTCAAGGAATTCAAGGCTACCTCTTCGTTTCTGAAATCGTCGGATTCGAACGAGGTGAATGATCATTATGGCGAGTACACGGCTTACTACAAAGCCCAGGCGCTCTTCCAGACGGATTTGCCTACTTGGGAGAAATGGAATAAGAATCTCATTCTAGAACTCAAGAAGAAGCAGAAATCAGACGGCCATTTTGACGGCAATTTTGGACCTGCAGTCGCAACGTCGATGAACCTCTTGGCTCTTGCTCTTAATTTTCGCTTTTTACCAATTTACGAACGATAGAACATCGATTGGCCCATATGCATTTCACAAAAACAATCGTGTTGATCGTCTGTCATTTTGCTGTGTTGCAATGGGCGAACATTCAAGCTGCCGACCCCAAACCTGCAATTCCACCGAAGATTGACAAATCGATTGGAACGCTTCATTTGATTGGCGGAGATGTTTACAGAGGAGAAATCGCGAGCGGCTCCAATCAAGAAGCCAACGGTGCTCTGATCTGGCGGTGCCCTGCATTCGCTTCGGACTTGATCGTCCCATGGAACGCAATCGACCGATTGACACAGCCCAACTTAGAAGCTCCGCAACCAGAACCTCAGTCTACGGACTCCAGTGCGGAAATGTTTGTGTTCGAACTGCAATCCGGCGAAACCATATCGGGACGATTTGCAAACATGATGGATCCATGGATTGAAGTGGAGAGTCCGTTGGCGGGGAAACATAAACTGCCTATTGAATCCATTCGAAGCATCTTGCGCATTAGGCCAACGATGGTTGCCCAGGGCGGCTCGCTTGCCATCTCGGACTGGAAACAAGTTGCGCCGCCCATCAAGGCCGGGGGCCGAAGCAAGTGGTTCGAACGGACGGGTTCCTACGATACGGAAACGGCAGGGACAGCCATCACGCAGCAAGTCGTGGTTCCTGACTTGGTTGCCATCGACATCGAAGTCGCTTGGGAGCAAGCCAGCCCGAATTGGATGTTGACGCTCGGTGAACCGCGTCGCATGGAGTTGCATTTCCGAAAGCTCGAAACGCGAAACATGATCTCGATCACGATTCTTGTCGATGATGAACTTTCAGCAGATATTGAAACGGCTCAGATTCCAAGCGACGGATTGAGCTCGATATCTCTGAGGATGCTGTGCGATTCCAATCGAGGTCGCTTTGTGTTATTGCAGAATGGAATTCCCATCGCGCAATTGCGTTTAACGAAGTCGATGCGATTGACCGGTCGGCATAGCCTGACATTCACCAATATCGCGCAAGGCCAGATCTCTCTCCGCGAACTGAGAGTCCATCCGTCGGTTTTCACTGCCCCGTTCATGAAACCCAAGGGAGCGCCAAACGCAAATCCTGATGAGGCTCGCGTTATCGAAACACTATTGCGCAACGGAGAAACCTTTGTTGGCCGGCCAAGCCAATTCGACGCCGCCACGCGATCCTTTGGATTTGCGGACGGAAACGCCAACCTTGGCCGCGTTTCGATTGAGCAAGTCGAGAGAATCGAGTTTCCGCCCAGCGAAACAACGACCACATCCAACGAGAGCAAACCCTTTTTTGTGGCGGAACTCAAGTCGGGAGCCAGGTATTTCGGGCAAGCTGCCAAAATGCAAGGGGACAAAATCCTCTTGACCGTCGATTCCATTAAGACCACTGTGAAAATTCCTGTTCAAGACATCCAATCGATGGGGCTGAGCGTTTCGCGAGCAATCAATCCCAAAAAAATCGACTTGACGGGAATGATGAAGTTTGTGTCACCGTGGACAACATCGACGGGAATGATCGATCGAGTCGCGGCCATTGCGACTGAGGGAAATGGTGCAGACAATCGTCCAAAACTATTCTGGAAACCATTCGCAACGAACTCCGTTGCACTGGCTCGAGATGCGACAGGCACAATCGAGCCTATATTGATTGGGCCGGCAAAGTCCGTCAACGATTTGACGGTTGCCCGAAACGTGAATCCAAAGACAGGGCAAAAGCCGACCGTACCAGATTTTGGCCGACCTTTGAAATCCGATGAGCCATCGCTGTTCCTAAAGAGCGGCGACTGTTTCCCCGCCGTGGTGGACAGCATTGACGAAACACAAATGAAATTCAAGTCTGAGATTTTCGAGGCGGGCCAAATTGAGAATGAGTACGTGCGAGGTATCCGAGTACTTGCCTATACCGGCACCGACATCAATGAAAAAGGAGTCCGAAAAAGACTGCTCACTTTACCTCGCTCGCAGCGAAGCAATCCTCCTTCTCATTTGATTGTTTCCAGAGAAGGAGATGCCATTCGCGGCCATTTGAAGGGGCTGACACCGGATATCGCAACCATGGAGGTCCGCGGATCGGAGTGTGCAATCATGATGAAGACAGTAGCTGAAATCATTTGGTTGCTCGACGCGCCCGAAATCGTTCCGCTCGGAAAGGAACTCGAGAAAAAATCGACTCCTGAAATCGAACCGAAGTCAAACGGTTCCGAGTCGAATCGTGAGCTTGAGTGTCAAGCGTTGTTCAGTTCGGGCACTCGCCTCAGCGTTGTGCCTGACCGCATCGAGAACGGAATCCTATACGGCCAACATCCTCAATTAGGTAATTGCCAAATCGATCTTTCCAAGATCGCTCGATTGGTGCTTGGGGATGCGATTATGGAGGAAGCCGAAAGGAACCGATTTGGGAAATGGCGACTTGAAAACGCCATCGATCCCAAGTTCGTCAATGATTTGGATTCGCCCGAAGAAGGTGGGGAAGCCAACAATCCGAATTCGGTGTTTGCGAAAATGATAGGTGAAGCGGCACCCGAATTTGAACTTAAGAAGCTGGACGGGACATTGTTGCGATTATCCGACCTACGAGGGAAAATTGTTGTACTCGATTTCTGGGCAACATGGTGCGGACCATGTATTGCATCGTTGCCAAAGTTGACTGAGATTTCGCAAGAGTACAAAGGTGCGGGCGTTGAATTGGTCACGATCAATATCGAACAGAAACCGGCCGAGATTCAAGCCATGTTGAGCAGGCTGGAGATCAATCCAACGGTCGTCCTGGACTCGGACGGTGCGATCGCGAGGGCTTATCGAGCACAGGCGATTCCGCAAACAGTCGTAATTGATCGAATGGGAAATGTTTCTCAAGTTATCGTTGGTGCTGGAGATTCATCGGAGAAAAAAGTCCGCGAAACACTCGATATGATGCTAAACACCAAGCTATGAGGTGAGCGGCAGATTGCAGCATCCACATCTTTTGTTCTTGCTCCCCTCGCCCTGAAGCTACTTTAGACCTTCCAAATAAGCGAGCAGATCGGCCGCTTGCTGTTTGGTTAGATTGGATAGTAGCTCGACAGGCATGAGCGATTGAGTCGACCGTTTTTCCATTTCAATACTATCGATAGCAATTTTGATTGGTTCGCCTGTACCAGGTTGCAATGTCAGCTCCTCATCCGTACGTTTTAGTACTCGGCCGATAGTCGTGGAGCCGTCGCTCTTTAAGACGATGATGGCTTGATACGCTTCCTCGATAGACTCATCCGGTTTGATGATCTGATCCAGAAGTTTTTCTCGGGGATACTTCTTACCGATTTTGCTTAGATCCGGACCGGTGGATTTTGCCTGCCCATCCACCCGATGGCATTGATTACACTGTCCTACCCCTCTTTCAAACAGCTTCTTTCCTGTATCGCTTTTGCCATCTACGGCGAGAAGTGTGGCAGGTGACCAACCGCTTCCCAGTCGCTCAATCCGCTGATCCGGTCTCGCCAATGGCTCGATAGCATCCCGAATGACATCTTCGCTTTCAAGCGCTCGAAGGATGATGGAATCTCGGAACGCTTTAGGGACGCTGCCACTTCTCAACGCGTGAACGAGAAGCATACCGCTGGTCGAATCTGCTAAGAGTCGCTCACACGCCGCCATTCGCTCTTGGTCGTTCACCTGCCCAACAGGAGCGGTAACCCGATCCAAAGCAACTCGAATCGACTCATCCTTTGGAAGTTGGAGGATCCAGTCGTGGATCAACTGCACTCCTTTTTCGTCCACGGAGTGGGCACCGATATGAGGCATTCGTCCCGTACCAGACTTCGCCATGCGATAAAGGATCAATGACTGGGCCGGTGAACCGGGTGCGATTAACTTAGCATCGCGAAATCCATAGTCGCCCTTCATCGGTGGCATATCCACCGACTTTGTGTCAGCTAACGATTTGGCAAAGGGCATGTCAAGTGTCGACGATCCCACCGCTCCAAACATATGGCAGTGCGCGCAGTTTACGTGGAGATACGATCGCGCTCGGACGTTGAGTGAGGCTGCCGAATTTTCCGCAGATGCCATGCAAGTGAACCGTTCGTCGCTTGCAGGCTGCTTTTCCTTTCCGAGTGCAGCAAATCCTTGTCGAATCAAGGTTCGCCAGCTATCCGATTTTTCTTGTGGCTTTCTCAGTTGAGCTTCCAACATGCCAAGCGATTCACCCGCCCATGTTGTGTGACAAGTTCTGCATTGGGTTCGAGATGGGAAATTCCATGTCAATTTATGGTTAGGTTGTTTCGGATCATCTGAGTTAAGGGCAACGGATCTTTGACCCCCATCGGCGGGAACGAGAGTGGCATCGGATTGGTCATCGTTCCAACGATAGCTGTAGTAACGCCAATCCGCGACTGCGTTCAAGTGAGCAATCTGAGTTTCTAACGCGATACGGCTTGATTCATCCCCAGGGCGCAATTGAATCGTATAGGTTTTGGCAAGTACGGTACCGGGCGGATATTTAACTTTGGTTTTGAACCAGTCAATGGTTGGTTGTTCGTCTTGGTAAAAGGTCGCTTGCCCATCGCCTGGGATCGCCAACAAATATTCGGCTTGGGCGCCATCGGCCCACATCGAGGCATTGAGTTCATACGTCGCGACGCCTGGGGCTGGCTCGCGAGTCTTGATGTCGGACCACAGTCCGGAGCGCGAGAGTGCAAAAGGGAACTGCTTCTTCTGCTGGCTGGGCTCTTTCTTTGCTTCCGGATTCTCTTTGAATCGGTACAACCCTGCCTTTTGTTGATCGTTCGAATAGTCGCAAACCAACAGATCTCCATCGTGATCGATCGCAAAGCAAATCGGCTTGACGTTGCTGGCTGCGATTTCGATCGGCAACGCCACCTTTTCCTTGTCGAATCCAACGGACCAGAATCGTTTCGTAATCCAATCGCCAAAAATGTATTTGCCTTGCAATCCGGTCAGTTGCGTCCCGCGATAGACGAAACCACCTGTGACCGATGCGGCGTCCGCATGAGAAAGGACAACATCCGCAGGGAGGATGGGCGTTGGCCCGACTTTGCAATGAATGTTGACGTCTCCTGGCCCCTCTTTGATGGACCATCCGTAGTTGCCGCCCGATCGAACGCGATAGACCATCTCGTACATTTCCCATCCAACATCGCCAACCCATAGATCGCCCGTGGCCTTATCAAAGCTCATCCGCCACGGATTGCGAAATCCGAATGCATAGACCTCATGTTTGACACCTGAAAGATGAACGAATGGATTGTCTTTTGGAATCGAGTATTTTCTGTCCGTGTCGGGACGATCCACATCGATTCGCAAGATCGAAGCGTAGAGATCCGTGATGTCTTGACCCGTACTCAACCTATCTGGAGGCGAAGGAACTTCGAGGTCACCAATCGAAATGTAGAGATAACCATCGGGTCCGAAAAGGAGCGTGCAGCCATTGTGACCGCCCCCTCCGCAGGTCAATATTGTTTTCTCGCTTGTGAGATCGATAGTGGGTTCCGGATCCTCCGTAACTCGAAAGCGTGCAATGTGAGTGCCATTGGGGTCCTTGGGGCTCGTTGGATTGACGATATAGCAAACGTATGCAAATCGGTTTTCCAAGAAGTTGGGATGAAACACGATGCTGTAGACATCGATCCTCTTTTGGGCAGGTAAGATCGATTGCAAATCGCACATTAGACTCGGCTGAAGATCGGGGTGGGATTCCGAAAATGAGACCACTTTGCCTTTCTGCTCAACGACGACCAGCCGATCCGTTCCGGGCAAGGGGACCATAGCAACTGGCCCAGTGAATTCTTGCTTTGGATACGCCCGCTCCAGGACAAAGGGCAAGGGAGGGTCGGGGGTTCCAACAAACATGGAATCGTTCCATGGAACCCTTTTCGTGGACTCTTGTGCGAAACTATCGCATGTCATTGCCACCAAGCAGGCAGCAACCCAAAAAAGCAAAAGCGGGTTGTTCATAGCATTGGCGGTTGATCGGCGTTGAATGTGCATGGCGGTAGGATCCTACTTCTCAAGTTTGCCTATATTTTGCCTATAATTTGCTTATAAGTTTTCTCGCCAACTTCGATTGCTCCTCATCTAAGACTTGCCAGCAAGCGAGCCCATTTCCAACGAGCTCATATTGATCAAATTTCCAGCCAACCTTCATCTGCCGATCGATTTCGAAGATTTGAGGATTCTCTGGGCCGGCATGGCAATTGCCAACTACGATGTTGCCGTTCGGCAGTTCCTCAAGGCAGGTGGTCCATTTCAAATCGATGTTAGAACCCGGAACGCGATTCTTGATCTCCCAGACAATTTTTTTGTCGGGCGATACTTCGACAACACTATTGCCACTCCCGGATGCGATCAACGTGTTTCCGTTTCGGAGTCGAATGGCGCCATAGACCCTCGTACCGATCGGGTAGTCCCAAATAACTTCACCAGCACGGTTGTATTCGGCGACGATCCCTGGTTGTTCCGAGCAAACAAGGTAAGTCTGTTGCGGCGTGATCCGCATCAGCCGAGTGGATTGCATTCCTCCTTGTTTCAGCGGAATCTCATGGACAATCTTCCCGTCGGAATCGACCTCGATGATCCGCCCCACGCCACTCTCGGCAATCACCGTGCGACCGTTCGGCAACCTGGCGAACGCGTGAACGTCAACCTTCTTCCCGGCGTTCCCGTTCATCGTCGCTGAGTCGTAGCTCCAAACGACTTTATTTTGGAGTGACATCTCGGTGAGTTGGGTCCAATTGTCGTGGAATAGGATATTGCCGTTGGGCAGGAACTGCACGTCGTGATGCCCTGCGTGCCCTTGTGCCGGTCCTGTTGTCTTGTGGGACCATAAAACTTTGCCTTCGGCATCGCATATCGCGACAATGTTTTTGCCGTACGAAGCGCTTACCAGCACCAGCCGTTCAGCGCGCGAGTTTCCAGCAAAGAAAAGAGTTGCCACAAGTGCAAAAAGCAGGACACCGGGTTTCATGGTTGCGGTCGTTTCAACAAAGGGAGAGTTGCGAGGGGCTAAATTCTAGACCCATCATTGTAAACCATCATGAACTGGCGTGCAGCGTCGCCCTTTGCACTTGCTCTCGACGGACAGAACACCAGGAATGACCGTTCGTTCATCCTAGGATTTCTCGCTTCTTCTCGACGTAGTCCCAGAGAACAAACCGATCCAAATCGTTACCGGCTGTAAAAAATACGCGGCCTTTGGTCTGTTCCGCCAATCGGTAGGCAAACCGGATGTCTTCTTCCGACTGCGACCAGCTTGGCACCAGAAACAAATTGATCACGATACCTTCCTTTGCGCATTTCAACGCTTCACGCATCGTCTCCTTTTCCGTTCGAGGATCAGGTGGGTATAAAAGAAAGAGTGTTTCCTCTTCGAAGTGAGCTGTGGGGAGACCGTCGGTGATCAGCACGATTTGTCTGTTCGGCGTATCTACGGTTGCCAAATTCTGTCGAGCAAGTCGCAGGGCATGCTGAATGTTGGTGAAGTGAGGCGGAATGTCTTGTTCGCTCACATTGGGCTGGCTCATGTCCGCTTTCAGTCGAACGACCGGGTTGTGAATGGTCACTGGCTTCGGCATCATGTCGATGATTTCACCTGGTCGTCGCAGTTTGGCAAACGTGTACATCTCAATGAATCGAAGAAAGTCGCCGGGGTACTCGCTGGTGATCAAACCTTGGAGCGCCAATCCCATGCGTTTGACGTTCATGTACTGACCGTCGTACCGCATGGAACCGCTCATATCCATTGCGACGACGGTGGCGCACTTCGGGCTATTTCGCGTCATGTGCACTTCGAGATCATCGGATCGCAATTGAATGGGGCGTTCATCAGGACGACGAAGCATCGCATTGATAACGGATTGAGTGGTATCTAAATTGGCAATCGAGTCACCAAATTCGTATTTTTTGGTCGAGGGCAACTCGACATTACCGTCGCCGACGATGCGACCCGTATGCCGGCCCGATCGGGATGCTTTCAATTGGGAAAAGATCCGTCCCAGCAGACGGCTTTGAAATATTTTGTGCGCCTTGGGAGTCAAATGAAAAGCGCCTTTCTCATCGCGATCAAGCCCTTGACGTTCGGCCATCTCCCGAACGTAGTTGTTGATTTGTTGCCGCAATTCCTCAAGTTGGTTCAAGTCAGCAGGCGGCGCAAACTCGGCGAGGGCCTCCATATCGATCAACCCGATTTGGGCTGTCTTGGCTGCTTCTTTTAATTGTTCGAGAAGCTCATCGATCTTTTCGAGTTCCTTCTTGATCTCAAGCGCTTGCGGAATATCCATTTTTTGATGACCAGTGAACGTGTACTTACTGATCAGTTCATCAATGTTGTATTTGTCGCCGAGCGATTCCATTACGTGCAGGACTTGAGACGCGAACTCGGGCGAATCGCGGTCCGCGCGATACCACATTTGTTCGAGCAAGTAGATTTGCTTTGAGTGGACAGCCTTTTGATATTCGCCTTTCAGTTTTGAAGGCGGATTGGCCCGTTTCGCAAGTTTATCGAATCGATCGTTGGCCTTTTTGTCCAATCCATCGGTTTGGTAGGTTTCAAGGATTTTCCGCTTTCGCTCCTCAAGCATTGCGAGAAGCATATCAATACTCGGCCCAAGTCCACCGATCTGGCTTGGGTCGATGTGAATCGCGCGGGCTAGCTCCTCCTCGGTCAACTGGCGGTAGTTGCCATAGGCCAAAGCATGTTCGAATGCCCCCGATACCAAATCGGGTGGTTCTGCGGTGGGGCTTGGAAACTCGGTTGGGCTGTACTTCTGATAAGTATGGATGACCCCCCCGACCGGCAAGGAACGCTTTGGCAATGACATACATTTTCCTGTGAATTGACGTGAGGCGACGAACTTTTGGGCGTCTAGTGTGGACACAGCCGACAAAAGTCAAAGTAGTAGGCACATTCCATGTGCCGTCCACCTAGAATCCTTTCAAAAGCTTGACTGCGAACGGCACGGCGGAGCGTGCCTGCACCTTTTGTCGGCTGTGTCATTATGGTTAACAAGACAAATTCGGTAGGACCCTTAACTGACCGTTGGGATTATATAGGGTTGGGAATGACTAGTGCTTTGTCCAGATTAGATTTTGGGGTTGGCGAAAAATTGTAGAACGATTGTCCTCAATCGTTTTGCAAGCAATTGAGGACAATTGCTCTACTCTTCAACCCCCATTTTTAATCTGGACAGAACACTAGTTCGCTTTAAAGCCACCGTTTTTGGGTTCGCCTTCGGTGTGCGACGCTCCGCGTCGCAGGGATCGCGACGGCGGAACGTCGTGCATCTTAGGCCACCGACCCATATGGGTGGTTTGAAGCCCATTGTTGACCGAATACTGTTTGGTAGTTATCCTACAAGATCGATGAATCCTCGAGATTCGCGTTCCCTTCAGACCCACCGCATGCTTTCCTTGCGTCCCGCATTCAACAATTCCCAACACATTGATGCGATTTTCTCGCGTAAATGCAAGGTTGTGAAACTTATAGCTATGGAGCCGCCTCTATGCCGTTTGGATTGATCAGCCAACTCCGCCTAACAGCAATACTGTTCCTTTTGTTGTCCTGCGATCTCGCCCAAGCCACTTCGCCAAACGAAACGCCGGCTTCTCCCCCGAGTTTCTCACGCGACGTTTTGCCAATCCTGCGAGCGAACTGCTTCGGTTGCCATCAAGATGCCAAAAAACTTGGCGGCTATTTGATGACGGATTTCCAATCGATGCGATCCGGTGGCGAATCCGCCAACCCCGCCATTGTTCCGGGCAAGTCTGCAGAAAGCTATTTGATCAAGGAGATCGTCCCGGTGGATGGCAAAGCGGAAATGCCAAAAAAGGGAAAACCGCTATCGGAAGTCGAAATCGACATCATTCGGCGTTGGATCGGTGCCGGTGCCGTTAGCGATGCTCAAGCGGTGGGGCCTCGATTCACGTCGGCTAAACCGCCAGTCTACGTTCAACCTCCTACCATCACATCCATCGATTTTTCGAAAGATGGCAAACAGGTAGCCGTGACTGGTTTTCATGAGACTCTTATTTTTAGCGTCCCAGATTGGAAGCTTCAAAAAAGGCTCGTTGGCTTCAGCCCTCGAATCGAATCGATTCGTTACTCGCCGGATAGCAAGTGGCTTGCCGTTGCGGCCGGTGAGCATGGCGTCTCGGGCGAATTGCAGATATGGAACGCCGAGTCGATGGAGCTTGAACGCAGCCTGCAACTTGGTTCCGATACGTTGTTTGGATTAAACTGGTCTCCCGATTCTTCGTTGGTCTCATTCGGGATGGCGGACAACACGGTTCGGGCCTTCAATTTAGAAGGCGAGCAGGTTCTATATCAACGCGCTCACGAGGACTGGCCGCGAGCCACAGTCTTCACGGTCGATGGTAAACATCTGATGTCCGCCAGCCGCGATCGAACGGTGAAGCTCATCGAGGTGGCGACCGAACGCTTTATCGACAACATCACTTCGATTACCCCAGGTGCGCTTCGTGGGGGAGTTCAAGCCTTGGCAAGGCATCCTGAGCGAGACGAGATATTGGTTGGGGGTGCGGATGGCGTTCCCAAAATCTACCGCGTCTTTCGACAAACCGCCCGAGTGATCGGTGACGACGCAAACTTGATTCGACAGTTAGATGCCATCCCTGGGCGAATTTTCGATGTTGCGATTAGCCAGGACGGAAAATTCCTAGCGGCGGCATCCACACTGGACGGTCAGAGCACCATCAAAGTTTGGTCGTACGACGTCGATGGCCAGCTTCCCGAAGATATCAAAGCGATTCAGAAGAAGCGTGTAGCCGACCGAAACGCGGAAGAAAAAAAGAAACTGGAAATCTTTGTCACGGCTCAACCTCAGGTCGTTGCTACTTGGACGGTCCCAACGGCTGCCATTTATGCGATCGCGTTCGATGCAACCGGGCGTCTCGCGGCTGGCGGCTCGGATGGCCGTCTTCGCGTTTGGAACTATTCTAACTCGGTGTCGGAATGCGACATTGACACCACTCCTACCTCCACATCGAAGACCTCCGACCCAGCAGTGGTTGAGGACCTGCGGAGCAAACGACTCGTCGAGATGGCAACTGTCCACGCGTCGGAACGCACCTCACCAGACTACATCAAGGAGGCCGCAGAATTCCCCCTTTCGCGCGTTACCTCAATCGATGTGCAGCCGGCGTCGTTGACCTTGGACCATTGGAACGACTCGGCTCAGATCCTTGTTTCGGCGAAACTGGACAATGGCGAAATCCTAGACGCGACCCGTATCGCGTCGATGACAAGTGCCTCAAAAAATGTTTGGCTTTCGCAGCGAGGGTGGGTGCAACCACTCGTCAATGGCTCATGCGAAATCGAAATCCAACTGGGTGGGCTCAAGAAGACACTGCCTGTTTCGGTGAACTTCGATTCCACGAAACCCATTGATTTTGTGCGGGATGTGAACCCGGTTTTGTCGAGAGTCGGCTGCAATTCAGGTACTTGCCATGGAGCTCAAGCGGGTAAAGGTGGCTTCAAACTATCGCTTCGCGGGTATGACCCCCTCTATGACGTTCGCTCCTTGGCGGATGATCTTGCGGGCCGTCGAATCAATCCTTCGTCGCCTACGGACAGCTTGATGATGGCCAAGCCTTTAGGGCTCGTCCCACACGTGGGTGGCAAACTATTCGACCAAGGTGATAGTCAAGCTCTCGTTATTCGGCAGTGGATTGCCGAAGGGGCCAAGATTAACACATCCACGCCTCGTGTCGCGAAACTTGAGTTGTCTCCTTTGAATCCCATTGCACCCATGCCGGGTGCCATTCAACAATTAAGGGTCTTGGCTACGTATGCCGATGGAGCGACTCGCGACGTTACCCGTGAAGCATTTCTCGAGACAGGAAATGGCGATGTAGCAGGAGTCATTGAGGGTGGACGAGTTCAGGCCCTTCGGCGCGGTGAAGCCCCGATTCTGGCCCGTTTCGAAGGTGCTTATTCGGCGACGACATTGACCGTAATGGGGGATCGAACCGGTTTCGACTGGAAACCCACGACTCAACAAAACCCGATCGATTCGCTGGTTGCATCGAAGTGGGAGCGTATGAAGATCAAGCCGTCGGAATTGTGCAACGATGCAGATTTCTTGCGCCGCGTCACTTTGGATTTGACAGGCTTGCCACCGGACGTTTCCCAAGTTCGCGCGTTTCTCGCAGACCAAACACCGACTGAAGAAAAGCGAAACAAACTCATTGATAGTTTGCTTGCAAGCGATGCGTTCACCGATCACTGGACGAACAAATGGTCCGATCTGTTGCAAGTGAATTCGAAGTTTCTAGGCAAAGCAGGCGCGACAAAATTCCGCGACTGGATTCGCGATAGCGTTGCCAAGAATAAACCTTATGACCAATTCGTAACGGAAATTGTAACGGCCTCTGGTTCGAACAAAGATAATCCGCCCGCATCATACTACAAAATACTCCGAACCCCCGAAGATACCCTTGAAAACACAACGCACCTGTTTTTAGGCGTTCGATTCAACTGCAATAAATGCCACGATCATCCCTTTGAACGTTGGACGCAGGACCAGTATTACGAAACAGCCGCCTATTTCTCGCAAGTCTCGTTGAAGAAAGACGAAGCGTCCGGCAAAGAGACCATCGGCGGTTCGGCTGTGGAAGGAGCCAAACCACTCTACGAGGAAGTATCCGATACGGGCACTGCGGAAGTCAAACATCAGAAGACGCAACAAACAGTTGCACCCAAGTTTCCGTTCGATTGCGAATACTCAGTCGAAGCAGACAGCTCGAGACGAAAGCAGTTCGGTGCTTGGTTGACAAGTCCCAAGAACCCTTATTTTGCTCGCAGCTTTGTGAATCGAATGTGGGGCTATATGCTTGGCAAAGGATTGATAGAGCCGATCGATGACATTCGAGCAGGAAACCCGGCCAGCATTCCGGAATTGCTCACATTCCTGGAAAAGGATTTCATCGATAGCAAGTTCGATGTCAGGCACTTGGTCCGTACGATTTGTCATTCGAGAATCTATCAACTCTCGATGGAAAACAACGAGTGGAACAAAGATGATGATCGCAATTATTCGCATGCTATGCCGAGACGCTTGCCCGCTGAAGTGCTCTACGATGCAATTCATCAAGTGACAGGTTCGATCTCGAAGCTGCCGGGCATGAGTCCCGGATCGCGTGCCGCATCGCTGGCCGACGCGGATGCTGGTTTGCCGGATGGGTTCTTGAACAACCTAGGACGTCCACCGCGAGAAAGCGCTTGCGAGTGCGAACGTTCCAGCGAACTCAGGCTCGGCTCGGTGATGGCTCTCGTAAGTGGTCCGACTCTTGGTTCTGCCATTGCAGACGAAAGCAATTCGATCCATCAGCTTGTCGGGCAATTCAACGTAGATGGCGAGCTCATCAATGAACTATTCCTGCGAGTGCTAAATCGATCGGCTGAGCCGGCAGAGATCGAGGCGGCCGCCTCGGTCATGAAGTTGATCGAATCGGACCATGAAACCTTAGCGAAAGCATTAGCGGAACGAGAAACTTGGTGGCTAGAGGAAAAGCCAAAAAGGCAAGCCCAGCAAGATCTCGAGCGAAGCGAAGTACAAGCAAAGCTCGCAGCTCGTATCGAGAGCATCAAGGCAGATCGTGAATTGGCAGAGAAAGCCCGGGTTGAAAGAGCAACCGCAGCCAAAGCAGCCGTCGATGCATTCGAAACCAATTTGGCGAGCAAACTGAATGAATACTTAACCAAGAACAAGAATGAAACCGTATGGCAGACATTGATGCCAACCAAATTGGAATCGTCGAATGGTTCGGCCCTAGTCCCGCAAGGCGATAGGTCGATCATTGCTCGTGGTTCAGCCGATAAAGCGACATACACGATTCAAACTTCGGCAAACTCAGCGGAGTTCAATGCTGTCCGACTTGAAACCCTGCCAGCCGCTGAGTTGAAAGCTTCCGGGCCTGGACTGTCTGCAAACGGGAATTTTGTTGTCACTGAATTGGAAGTCTATGTTGGCACGCCCGACAAGCCCAAGGAAATGCGCAAGCTGAAATTGACAAAGGGTTTTACCGATTTCGATCAGCCTGGTTTTTCTGCTGCCGCAGTCATCGATGATAAACCCAAGGATCAAGGTGGCTGGGCCATCAATGGGGCCGAGGGGACCGAGCATTGGGCGGTCTTTTCGATCGAGCAGCCCGTGAAACTCGCAGCGGGCGAAGTGATCCAATGGCGAATTCATCAGTTTCACAATGCTGAGAATCATCGACTTGGACGATTCCGATTGAGTGTGGCTAGCCATGCGGGCGAGCTTGCTCTCGGTTTGTCGGAATCGCTCAATGCCATCGCTCAAATCCCCAACACCGCTTGGAACGAAGCCATCACGAAAGATGCGTTCGCGTACGTTCGATTGTCGACCCCCGAATCGAAAGCCTTGGCCGCAACGCTCGCCAAAGAGAATCAAGCGTTGCCCGAGGATGAACAAGTGGTAACTTTGAAGAAGCGAATCGAGCGACTTTCGGTTCCACTCCTCGATGACAGTCGACTTGTGCGAATGCGAAATGATGTCAAAGAGAGCGACCTGCAACGCCATCGTGGTAGACTTACTGCTGCGGAAGATATAACTTGGGCGCTTATCAATAGTCCTGCGTTTTTGTTTAACCATTGATTAATCACGGAAAAGGAATCAACACTATGTTTCGATTAGTTGGCGGTGCAGGCAAGGATCTGTGCGATCCGCAATTGCAGGTTTCACGTCGAGATGTGCTTCGCGTAGGAAGTTCGGGCTTATTCGGTTTGAGTCTAGCGAACCTCATGAAGTTGCAATCGGTTCAAGGAAGCGAAGCTAGCAAAACGCCCGGCTGGAACAAAGCCAAACGTATGATCATGGTCTACTTGCAAGGTGGGCCAAGCCACTTGGATTTGTGGGATCCCAAGGAAAACGTTCCGGACAAAGTCAAAAGTGTCTTCAAGCCAATTTCGACTAAGATTCCTGGCATTCAGTTCACGGAGAACCTCCCGAAACTGAGCACGATCAACGACCGATTCACCATGATCCGCTCGATGAGCTACACGCCAAACGGACTCTTTAACCACACTGCTGCCATCTATCAAATGATGACCGGCTACACGACGGACAAGGTCAGTCCATCGGGTCAACTGGAGCCTCCGACCCCGAAGGACTTCCCCAACTTCGGTTCGAATATTGTTCGCATTCGGCCCGCCGATGAGCCGATGCTGCCTTTCGTGACATTGCCAAGGCCTTTGCAAGAATCCAACGTAGTCGGCAAAGGAGGCTACGCTGGCTTCCTCGGCAAATCCTACGATCCGTACACGTTGTTTCCGGAAGGGGACGACATGGACATGACCAAAATGGATCGCATCAACGTGAGCGATTTGCAATTGAGGCCAGAGGTTTTTGCCGTTCGCCTGCAACGTCGAGCAGCCCTGAGAGACTTAATTAACGCGCAGATGACGACCATCAATGCAGCCGTTGAGAATCAGCAACTGGACGAGTACTTTTCGCAAGCCCTATCGTTGGTGGTTTCGGGAAAGGCGCGAGAAGCGTTTGACTTGAGCCAAGAGCCAGAAGCGATTCGGGACGCCTATGGCCGCAATACCTTTGGCCAAAGTTGTTTGCTGGCGCGTCGACTGGTCGAAGCCGGAACGCGGGTTGTCGAAGTCATTTGGCCTAAAGTTGCCAATAGTGACAATCATTCGTGGGATCATCACACGGATCTCTCGAAGCGGATGAAGAATCAGTCTGCACCCATGTTGGACGCTGGCCTATCCACACTCATCGAGGATCTCGATCAACGGGGAATGTTGGAAGACACATTAGTGGTCGCTGTTGGCGAGTTCGGTCGTTCACCAGAACGAGGGGTCAGCACAAGTGGCAATGGAAACTCCGACGATGGTCGAGACCACTGGCCGTACTGTTACACGGCGGTCGTCGCAGGTGCAGGTACCAAACGCGGCTTTGTGTATGGCAAGAGCGACAAGACGGCGAGCGCTCCGATCGATTCCCCACTGCATCCAGCACAACTACTAGCAAGCATCTACCACGCTTTTGGGATCGATCCTGAGACGATTGTATACAACCATTTGAATCAGCCTCGCGAACTGGTCAAAGCCTTGGCTGTGCCAGAGCTGTTTGCATGATAATCGCGGTAGGCGAGCATTGATGTTTAACCGTTGTAGCCGCGTCGTTCAACCGTCGTGGCCGTCTGGACATAGCCGACAATCTCAAAGTAGTAGGCACATTCCATGTGCCGTCCACCTAGAATCCTGGCAAACGCAAAACTGCGAACGGAACGGCACGGCGGAGCGTACCTGCACCTTTTGTCGGCCGTAGCCCTTTGAATCGTGCGTCTTTGCGGCGTTGAAGCAGTAGCTCAAAAGTAAGGCGTGTGACGTGCTCTCAAAGTCGATTGTTCGTTTCTTATGTTTTTGTTGGATCGGTACTTTGGGGCAAGCCTTGGGGCTTTGCCAGGAACCGACCGAGCTTGAATTGAACTCGCCTCGTCCCTTCGAAGTCATTCAGCGTCGCGGGTTTGTGCCAAAAAGCTCTCACTTGAACCGCGCAGGGGGAGCAACTCGTGGATTTGGCGACGTTCGTGTGTCGATGATCCCACCCAAGGTCCAATTCACGCAACTTCAAGTTCGCTACCTCGACTGGAATCTAGGTGAGGCTAGGGAGTTGCCATTGGATTCATCTCGATGGCAATCGATGGAAGCGATTCAGCTTGACGGGAAAGTACAAGGGACGATTCGCCTCCCTGCCGGGGGCTGGTATCGATTGGAGGTCAGGCTTGTCGACCGAGACTCGGTGGTCGCTCAGGGCCAAGTAGGACCGGTCGGAATCGGTGAAGTGTTCCTCGTTGCAGGGCAATCGTATGCTACCAATTCCAACGATCAGCAGATGCGAGTCGAAGACTCATCAGGGCGGGTAGTGGCCTATGATTGCACCCAAAAATCATGGCGCATCGCTCACGACCCACAACCGATATCGAATGGCGGTGATGGAGGTTCAATTTGGCCTGTTGTTGGAGACCTATTGATTCCTGTCGCTCAAGTTCCGATAGGATTTGCTAACGTAGCGGTTGGAGGGACCTCCTCAACACAATGGCTTCCCGAGGGTTCGCTTTTCCCACGGCTGATCGAGGCTGGCAAGGAACTTGGTGACTTTCGTGCCGTACTTTGGCAGCAGGGAGAATCGGATGTAATTGAAAAAGCGACAAGCGAAGCCTATCGCGATCGCATGATTCGGATCCGCGACACGGCTGCTTCCGCGTGGGGAAAATCGCCGGATTGGTTGTTGGCCAAATCGACTCTCCATCCAACGGTTTACAATGAGCCACTCAACGAGCATCGAATACGTGTCGCGATCGATGAGTTGATATCTTCGCATGGATTTGAAACTGGACCCGACACAGACATTCTTGGTAACGAAAATCGCGGTGGCATAGGAACACGCCGGCACTTTAGCGAAAAGGGCCAGCGTCATGCGGCGCTCATGTGGTTTGCCACTCTTTGGAATTACGTCAATCGTGAGCGACCCAACCATGAAGCGGTACTCGCTTCTCTGCCGAGCCTGCATCTGTTGGAACCAGCTTGGAATTCAAGTGTCATCTACCGGGAGAGTAGCATTCTCATGCAGGAGGATGATGCCCAGTTCGCGACGGCCCGATTGGCATTTCCAGGAGCGGAGATCATCGAAGTTCAATCGGCGGATGGTCGCCATCGTTTCCAGTCCGGAAAAGATTTTAGCCTTCTCGATGACAAGCTGACATTAATGTTTCGCTTGCCCACGGTGATTGAGCCGCTGCGAAGTAGCCAGCTTTTCCCGCCAAAAGACTCCCCGAATAGTTATCGACATCGCAAGGGCCACCCCGAGCAGAATCTACTTTACGCACCCGGCCGTTGGTTTCATGATCGCGACCTTGAAATTACCTATCGCCGTGTGAGCGTCGATGCGTCGCCTAACCTCAGCGCGGATTCCAAAAATCTTCTCCAAAAGACAAAGACGCTTTTAAGGTCAGGTAAAGGGCTCAAGATTGCAGTCAGTGGCGACAGTATTTCAACGGGCTTAGATGCTTCTGGGACAACACAAGCGTTTCCCAATCAACCAGGGTATCCTGATTTGGTCGCCGCTCAACTGCAGGACTCGAATCGCTGTGCTATTTCACTCGTCAATCGATCGGTAGCGGGCTGGAGTGTGGCAAATGGGGTCGCGGATTTGGCGGCACTTTTGGCAAGCAAGCCTGACTTGCTGATTGTTGCGTACGGCATGAACGACGTTGGCCGCAAAGATCCGATGTGGTACGGTCAACAAACCAAATTGATACTCGATCAAGCCAAAGCGAGTTGCCCGGAGATCGAGATCATTTTGGTGGCAACGATGCTCGGCAATTCGGAGTGGATCCACACGCCTCGAGAAATGTTTTCACTCTATCGCGATCAATTGAGAGAGTTATCAGGTCCTGATGTCGCGCTCGCCGATCTTACGGAAGTATGGAAGAAACTGCTAATTCATAAACACGACCTCGATTTGACGGGCAATGGACTAAACCACCCAAACGATTTCGGTCATCGGCTGTATGCGCAAGCGATATTGCAGTTGTTAGGTGAACCGAAATAGTTGTTTACGACTATGTTCCAGTTTACGTTCTGGAGTACCTGCTTAGCTGTACTTGTCCGTTGTACGGAATGGCGACCTGCTAGCCACTAAAAGGCACAAAGTTCACAAAAAATTTGAAAGTTCGATTCAACAGATCATCCGGTTTGTGGCTTTTGTGATTTTTTGTGGCTAGGAAAATGGTAATGTGCGTGAGGGTGCTCGTTCGAATTCAGTCGGTTTCAGTTTTGCCTCGGTCGCGTATCGGCAAAGCCTGTTAAGATGCCGCCAATTGTTTTGGAAGTGGCTTGCCTTGGTTTGGGAAGAGCTTGTCGAGCACCGATGCTTTGTCTGGAGTGAGACGTGCCGCGTTCATAAGCCGCGTGAAACAGCTTTCGTCTTTGGTTTTCCAGCTACTGCGCATGCGTAAGCTTTTTGAGCTTCGGTTTTTATGTCGTAACTGATGGTTCGTCCATCCCGCCGTACTAGCATAATTCCCCTGCGATTTCTGCGTCAGTTTCCGTACAATCGTCAGCTACGCTCCGATCGCACTGCGCCTCCAACGACGAACCAACCTTCCAAAATGGCTTGAAGACCTTACAAAAGATAGTGGCAGAGATTAACCCGAAAATCAAATAGTCCGAGGCCTTGAATGATTAGCATACTTGACCACCCGTCGATTAGCGGGAAGTACCTCTTCCCACAAGATCGTACATTGAAACGCCCCTTTGTGGTCAGGGTCAACAACATTGAGTTGGCTTGCTTCCATAGAATCGTTGACGAAAATGGATTCACCTTGATTCACTTTCACGGGAATGGCGAAGCGGTTGCAGACTATGTGCCACATATGGCGGACGTTTTTGAAGACATGGGGTTGAATCAGTTGTTCGTCGAGTACCGAGAGTACGGCGGGTCCTCAGGCAAGGCAAAACTTGTCGCTATGCTTGCTGACGGTGAATCGGTAATGCAAGCTGCCGGAATTGCCCCGACGAAAGCAGTTGTCTTTGGTCGCTCCATCGGTTCTTTGTACGCCATCGAGTTGGCAACTCGACAACCAAGCGTTGCAGGTCTGATTATCGAAAGCGGAATTGCTGATCCTTACGAACGATTTCTGACTTACGCCGATCTTAGATCTGCCGGAATTAGCGAATCCGATGTCCAGGCTGAAGTTGTCAAGCACTTCAATCACAAATCGAAACTATCGGGCTACACCCATCCGCTGCTCATACTACATGCCGAAAATGACTTCTTGATTGACATATCGCACGCCGAACGCAACAACAAGTGGGCCGGTTCCAAGCAGAAGCGGCTGGTGCGGTTTCCAAAGGGCGATCACAACACAATCTTCCGAGCGAACATGGTTCAGTACATTGCTGAGGTCAAAGAGTTTGTCGAAGGACTTCAACGATGAGCATTTGGCCTACCTCTGTTGCTTCCGGCTGTGCTTTCTCTTAGTTCGGAACAAAAAGCATTGCATCTTCCTTCAATAGTTCGCATTGACACCGGAGAACAGATCGACCGTTTGCGATAGACTAGACACTCTGCGCATTTGGGTGAACGCCGGGAAAATCGGCGCAATTCGCCATCCGTTAAAGCATCCTGAAGCAAGCCTCCGAGGGAAGACTGGTTCCACAAGACCCGAAGGACGAACCGGCCAGCGTGCTGCTGGAGCGACTGCGGGCGAGTCGGGCGCACGACGAAGCAAACGACACGGCTGCAACTTCAAAGCGGACTCGTGCTAAAATCAAAGAATCAGCGGGCGAACCCGGCACCCGGATTCGTCGCCGTCCGTCAACTCAAAACCAAGAGGCGGTATAACATGACCACGGTGAGTATCGAAGAAGCCCAAGCCAAACTGCCCGAGTTAATTGAGCATCTGGCAAAGGGAGAGGAATTGGTGATTACTCGCAATCAGCAACCCATTGCCCGCTTGCTCGCCGAAGGACGCCCGAAACGACAACCTCGAAAGGCCGGTAGCGCCAAAGGGTTGCTAACCATCCTAGCCGAAGACGATGAACACCTGGAAGATTTCAAGGAGACCAACTGCGTTTCGAACGATCAACGCCGGTCAACTAAAAAGATACTGGAGCAATAGACATGACAATTGTCACTATCGAAGACGCCCAGGCCAACTTGAAGGAACTTATCCATCAGTTGTCACCGGGTGAAGAACTCATCATTACTGAAAATCAACAGACTGTGGCGAAACTTGTGAGCCCAGTTTCGATGAAACCTGGATTGCGTCCCGCTGACGAACCGGATCAAACCGAACCGGGCAACGCCAAAGCATTCGTGTCCAAACCCACCCCGACGAGTTGGCCTTGTGAGCCTGGAACAGCAAAAGACACCAAGCACTGGATGGCCCCTGATTTCGACGCTCCGCTCGACGATTTCTCGGAGTACATGGAATGACTCTTTTACTGGATACGCACGCATTTTTGTGGTTTTGGTGGGCAGATCCCCAAATGAGTGCGAAGGCGATGGCTGCGATATGCGATCCATCCAACCGCAAACTCATCAGTCCCGCAAGTGCTTGGGAAATCGCAATCAAGGTTAGTCGCAAGAAACTCGACCTTGGTGCTCCATATTGAGGTTATATCCAAATGCATATGCTGCGGAATAACTTCGAGACTTTGCCTATCATCGACGAGCACATCGCAGGTCTGATCGATATGCCGTATCATCACAAAGATCCGTTTGACCGAATGCTCATTTCCCAGGCGAACTACGAAAACGTTCCCATCGTAAGCGCAGATGTACAGCTCGACTCCTACGGGATCACTCGTCTTTGGTAAATTATGAGCAACAACGACTCCCATCCAATCGTAGGTCGATAACGAAGCGTGACGCCCGAACAAAAAGCTCGACAGCAGATCGACCGGCAGCTTGAACAAGCGGGCTGGATCGTGCAAGACTATCGGCAGATGCACATCACCGCAGGACTCGGTGTCGCCGTGCGTGAATTTCCGCTCTCAACGGGATACGCCGACTACATGCTGTACGCGGATGCAAAAGCGATTGGCAGTGTGGAAGCGAAGCCTGAAGGTTTTGGGCTGATGGGAGTTGCCGAGCAATCGACCAAATACTCGATTGGTCTGCCAAAATTGCTCCCGAATTGGGAAGTCCCCCTGCCATTTGCCTATGAGTCCACTGGGACCGAGTGTCGATTCACCAATCGCAAGGAGCCTGACGCTCGCAGTCGCCTTGTATTTACCTTTCACCGCCCAGAAGAATTGATTCGTCTAGTCAATCTCGATCAGCAGGTCCGTGGGCTTCTCAAAGCGATGCCGGAATTGAATACGGGCAATCTTTGGAAAGTGCAAATCGAAAGCATCCAAAACCTTGAACAGTCACTCGCTGCCAATCGTCCTCGTGCGTTGATTCAAATGGCGACCGGCAGCGGCAAAACATTTACCGCTGTCAACTTCTGCTACCGGCTCATCAAGTACGCTGAGGCCAAACGCATCCTTTTCCTAGTGGATCGAAACAACCTCGGCAAACAAACGCTCAACGAGTTCCAACAGTTCGTCAGTCCCGTGAACGGCTACAAGTTCACCGAGGAGTACAGCGTTCAACATTTGAAGAAGAACACGATTGCTCCGGCTGCGAAGGTTTGCATCACGACGATCCAGCGGCTCTACTCAATGCTCAAAGGCGAGGAAGACTTCCAGGAAGAGAACGAAGAAGGCTCGCTATTCGAGACAGAGAATTCGCTTTTCAAAGAACCGTTGCCAGTCGTCTACAACCAAAAGATTCCCATCGAAATGTTTGATTTCATCGTGGTCGATGAATGCCATCGCAGCATCTACAACATCTGGCGGCAAGTCCTCGAATACTTCGACGCGTCCCTCATTGGTCTGACGGCCACGCCGACCAAACAGACCATCGGCTTCTTCGGTGGCAATATGGTCCAGGACTACGCCCACGAACAGGCCGTGGTCGATGGCGTCAACGTCGGCTTCGACGTGTATCGCATCGAAACCAAGATCACAAAAGACGGGGCCAAGCTCACCCGTGAGCCGGGCGTCTTTGTTCCGCATCGTGACCGTCGCACCAAAGGCAAGAAGTACAAGGAACTCGATAACGATCTGACTTACACCGCCAATCAACTTGATCGAGACGTGGTGTCAGAGAATCAAATCCGGTTGGTCATTGGCACGTTTCGAGACAAGCTACCGGAAATCTTTCCAGGGCGGACCGAAGTTCCCAAGACGCTCGTTTTTGCCAAAACCGATCTACACGCCGAGGACATCGTGAGGATCATTCGTGAAGAGTTTGGCAAGGGGAACGATTTCTGTCAAAAGATCACATCGAAAAGCACGGGCAAGAAACCGGACGAACTTTTGTCCGAGTTTCGCAACTCGTATTTTCCTCGCATCGCCGTGACCGTGGATATGATCGCCACGGGAACCGACGTCAAGCCGCTCGAATGCCTGATCTTCATGCGGAATATCCGCTCGCTGGGTTACTTTGAGCAGATGAAGGGCCGAGGTTGCCGGGTGGTTGATCCCGATGTACTCCAAAGTGTTACACCCGACGCCAAGCACAAAACGCACTTCGTCATTGTCGATGCCGTAGGCGTGTGCGAGGACGAAAAGTCGGCGACCAAGCCGATGGACCGCAAGCCCTCTGTGCCGCTCGACAAGATTCTCAATATCGTTGCGGCGGGAGCGGCCAGCGATGATGTGGTGTCTACGTTGGCGTCACGACTTTCCCGACTAGACCAGGAAGTGGATCCGATCCAACAAGCGGCCATCAAGAAGGCGTCCGGTGGGAAGTCTCTGTCGGAACTCAGCGCAAGTCTGCTCAAGAGTATTGATCCCGATGCGAACACACAGTTGGCAATGTCAAAGTTTGATTTGCCTGAAGACCAAGAGCCAACGGACGAGCAAGTTGACAAGATCGAGCATGAACAAATTGCGCTGGCATTAAAACCATTTCTCGATCCGAAACTGCGAGGTGCAATCTTAGAGGCGAAGCGGTCGTTAGAACAAATCATCGACGAGCAGACTCCAGACCAATTGTTACGAGCGGGTTTCGATGCAGCAGCATTGGAAAAAGCCAAGTCAATGTTGACGAGTTTCAAGAAGTTTATCGAAGACAACAAGGACGAGATCGAAGCATTGCAAGTTTTGTACAGCCAACCTTATCGAGCAGGACTCAAGTTCCGTCACGTGAAAGAACTAGCGAGCAAGCTCAATCAGTCACCGTTCTTCGTGGATCCGAACCGGCCCGAATCGCTGACAAGGCTTTGGCAAGCATATGAGATTGTTGAACCTGAAAAGGTGCGAGGCAAAGGCGGCAAGCAACTCGTCGACGTGATTGCTTTGGTGCGACATGCGATTGATCCAAATACACCATTGGCACCTGTCGGCATGACAGTTGAGGAACGGTATCAGCAGTGGTTGGCAGACAAAAAGTCTGCTGGCGTTTCGTTCACACCCGATCAACAAAAATGGCTCGATGCCATCAAAGACCACATCGCCGCTAGTTTGAACATCGAGCAGGATGACCTAGAAGAAGTTCCGTTCAACACGATTGGTGGCTTGGGCCGAGCCTACGAACTGTTCGGCGACAAGCTAGCCGGCATTTTGGATGAATTGAATGTGAGGTTGGCAGCATGAGCGACAAAAACATCCTGCCAACCGGGTGGATTGACGCAAAAGTCGGCGATGTAATTAAAGTGCGCAATGGATGCGCTTTCAAAAGCAATGACTATTGCGAAGCTGGAATTCCAGTTGTTCGCCAAGCCGAGTTGAAAGGGCGAACTGTTGATCTCAGTGCAGCCAAGTATCTTCCAGAATCATTTGTGGACGATTTTGAGGCTTTCATTGTCAAGAAGGGCGATTTATTGATTGGTATGTCAGGTTCGCTTGGAAAAGTAGCACGTTACGAATCTGAGACAATTGCCTTGCAAAATCAACGTACGGGCCTTCTTGTTCTGACACCCGCGATTAACGAACGTTTTGCCGGGATGATAATGCGGAGGCTAGAAACAGCAATCATCCAGAAGGGTAAGGGAATAGCGGTTCAGAATGTTAGTTCAAAGGAAATTGAGAATGAGGGATTTTCACTTCCTCCGCTGGCCGAACAGATACGAATTGCATCACGTTTTGATGAACTTGAATCCGACCTGGATGCTGGGGTTGCTGCACTGAAGCGTGCCAAGGCGAACCTGAAGCGATACCGTGCCTCCGTTCTCAAAGCCGCCGTCGAAGGCAAGCTCACAGAAGAGTGGCGTGCCAAGCATCCTGCAAAAGAACCCGCTTCGGCTCTCCTGGCTCGCATCCTGAAGGAACGCCGTCAGAAGTGGGAAGCCGATCAACTCGTTAAGTTCACCGCCGCTAAAAAGGAACCGCCAAAGAACTGGCGAGAGATGTATGTCGAACCAATACCAACAAATACAACTGGCTTGCCAGAATTGCCTGCCGACTGGACTTGGGCCAGTGTGCAACAAGTCGGTTCCGTACAACTTGGAAGACAGCGAGCGCCTCAGCATCACAGCGGCGACCACATGCGTCCTTATCTGAGGGTCGCCAACGTCTTCGAGGACCGAATTGACACCAGCGATGTGATGGAGATGAACTTCACACCGAATGAGTTTGAGACGTATCGATTAGGCTCTGGCGACATTCTTCTCAACGAAGGACAAAGTATGGAGCTTGTGGGACGTCCTGCGATCTACCGGGACGAAGTTCCTGGTGCGTGTTTCACAAACACTCTCGTTCGTTTCCGGGTCTACGATAACGTGGACACTGACTATGCGCTCCGAGTGTTTCTGGCCTACCTCAAGAACGGAAGATTCCAGAAGATCGCAACGATCACCGTGAACATTGCCCATTTGGGAGCAGGTCGGTTCGCTGAAATAGAGTTCCCGCTCCCTCCAATCGAAGAACAGGCAGCGATTATTGAAGAAGTAGATCGTCACTTCTCCTTGATCGACGCTGCGGAGAAGGCAATCAGTTTGAGTATGGCCCGTGCATCTCGTCTTCGACAAAGCATCCTAAAGCAAGCCTTCGAGGGAAGACTGGTCCCGCAAGACCCGAAAGACGAACCGGCCAGCGTGCTGCTGGAGCGACTGCGGGCGAGTCGGTCGCACGATGTCGCAAACGGCACGGCTGCAACCACAAGTCGAAGTCGTAAACGCAGCACAAAGTCAAAGCAACGCCAGGGAGGGCCGACGAATGAGTGATGGTATCTCGCCTGAGCCGGTTCGACTCATGGTGGCCTCTTCCGTTTATGGATTTGAATCAGATTTAGACCAGATATGTGGGGTGCTTCAGGCTTATGGGTACACAGTTTTGAACAGTCGGCTGGGTACAATTCCCACGCATCCGAACAAGTCGAATCTGGAAAACTGCCTTGATGCAGTGCGCCAATGCGATGTGTTTCTCGGAATCGTGAGACCCTTTTATGGGTCGGGAAAAGTTGGCGAACGATCCATTACTCATGAGGAAATGCGACTCGCCATTCATTTGAATAAGCCCAGGTGGTTTTTAGTTCACAGCCATGTAACATTTGCCCGATTGTTGCTGAAACAGTTTCGTCAGTTCAATCAGCCCAAAGCTTGGGTTCCCGACAGTCTGCTGAACCTGCTTGGATGTTCACGTTTCTGCTTTCAAAAAACATCCGTCATGGATGACCTGCGTGTGATTGACATGTACGAAGATGTCATCCGCGCTGACCAACCAATAGTAAAACGTACCGGAAATTGGGCGCAGGAGTTTTACACACTCAGTCAAGCGCTGCCTTATCTGCAAACAGTGTTTTCCGATAGAGATCGAGTTCGACAAATTGCACAGGAGATGAAAACACTATGACTTTCGCTGACAACAATCGTTGGCATGGACAATCGGAGTCGCAGACGCTTGAGTTCAAGAGTTCTGTTGATGTTCGTGCCATTGCGGAAGCAATCTGCGGAATGCTCAATGCTGAAGGGGGAGTCATTGCGATCGGTGTGGCCAATGACGGGTCGCTTGTCGGAATTGAGAATGCCGAGTTCCAGGCTGAAGAGCTTGATATGGCAATTCGTAAACGAATTTCGCCGCTGGCTCCTTGGTCAGTCATGAACACCGAGGCCGATGGGGTGTCGATCATTCTCGTTGACGTGCCAAGCGGTTCTCGCAAACCCTACGTTATCGACGGCAAGGTCTTTGTCCGTGTAGGTGAGGCGAACCGTCCGGCTGCGGCAGAGGACATTAATCGACTTATCCAGCAACGGATCAAGTCGGATCAGGACTGGGAGCGACAACCGGCGATTGGCGTCTCTACTTCTGACTTCGACGCTGCTGAAATCGAGAAAATGATTCGGCAGTCCGTGGAAGCAGGACGGTTCGATTCGAGTGTGACCAATCCCGAAGATGTGCTGATGCGATTGAACCTAGTGATTGATGGTCGTCCCATTCAGGCCGCAGTTGTGGCCTTCGGCTCTGATCTTTTGCCCTGGTATCCGCAATGCAGTTTGCGAATTGCAAGATTTAAGGGCGTGACAAAGGACGAGGTTCTCGATCAAAGGAAAGTGTCGGGGCACGCTTTCCTGTTGCTGGATGAAGCGAGCAAGTTCCTTGCAAAACAGCTTCCGATTCGTGGCACGCTCCAGGAGGGTCAACTGCGTCGTCAAGATAGACCCCTTTATCCCATTCTCGCTTTGCGTGAGGCCTTGGTTAATGCCCTGTGCCATCGGGATTATTCCATTTCGGGCGGTGCAGTCAGCGTGGCGGTATTTGAGGATCGCCTGGAAATCGCGAGCACCGGTTCTCTTCCGAATGGACTCAGTGTTGCCGACTTGAAACGGGACCACTTTTCTCAGCCCCGCAATCCTATGCTCGCCGACATCTTCTATCGCCGGGGCCTGATCGAACTTTGGGGGAGTGGAACTCAGCGCATTATTCGGTTGTGCGTTGAAGCCGGTGGTCCGGAACCACAATTTGAAGAACGTGCAGGCGAGTTCGTAGTAAGATTCCTTGCGCCGAACTATGCGCCTTCGGTACCGTCCGGACTTGACCTTTCGGATCGACAGGCCCGAATTCTGGCGATTTTCCAATCAAACCCAGTCAGGAGCCTGCGTGAAATTCGAGAGTCCATCGATGCAAATCTTTCAGACAGCACCATTCGTGGCGAACTGAACCGACTGCGGGAGGTCGGTTTAGTGGAGGCTGTTGGTGTAGGACGAGGTGCCTTCTGGCGACGGATTCAATGGCCCGATATCTGAACGATTTCGCGGTTGGAATGGCTCATTTAAAACAAAATGCGCATGAAACATACAAGAAACACGCACTCAAAAACAACGCGCACAATCAACAATAGGCGCAGTAATCGCGCAGAAAGGCGCATTTACAACGGTCAATCATGAGCAACAACGACTCCCAACAAATAGTCAACAAAGCCTGGAACTTCGCTCACGTTTTGCGGGACGATGGCCTTTCGTACATGGCCTACACCGAACAGATCACGTTCCTGCTGTTCCTCAAAATGGCCCACGAACAAACGAAGCCACCGTACAACAAGCCTTCGATGGTTCCCGCCAAATACAATTGGGAAAGCCTGCTCAAACGTGAAGGGGACGAACTTGAAGCTCACTACCGGCACATCCTCGAGGAACTTGGCAAGCAGCCTGGAATGCTCGGCGAAATCTTCAAAAAGGCACGACCCGAAATCCAGAATCCAGCAACGCTTCGCCGTCTGATCGTCGATTTGATCGACGTGGAAAAATGGTCTTCGATGGATGCGGATGTCAAAGGGGATATCTACGAAGGCTTGCTCTCCAAGAGCGCTGCCGAAAGCCCAAAAGGTGCAGGCCAATACTTCACGCCTCGTGAACTTATCAAAGCAATCGTCGATTGTGTTCAACCAACCGTAGATGACACCGTATGCGATCCCGCCGCTGGCACGGGTGGCTTTCTCTTGGCTGCTTACGATTACGTGGCCAAGCATCAGGGCAAAACACTCGACAAAGATCAAAAGAAACACCTGCGGACCAAGTTCGTGAAGGGTTGGGAGTTGGTCCCGAATACCGCCCGCCTTTGCATCATGAATCTCTATTTGCATGGCATCGACGCCGATCCTTGCCCGATCAAATCGGGAGTGGATAGTCTTGCCAGCGATCCGGGCGAACGGTTCAGCGTGGTCATGGCCAATCCACCGTTCGGGAAGAAGAGCAGTATCTCGATCGTCAACGAAGCGGGTGATTTGGAGAAAGATGACAACGCTTACGAACGCCAGGATTTTTGGACGACGACGAAGAACAAGCAACTGAACTTCGTCCAGCACATCAAGACGCTTCTCAAAGTGAATGGACGCTGCGCGATCGTCGTACCTGACAACGTGTTGTTTGAGGGGGGAGCCGGAGAAACGGTTCGTCGCAATCTCATGAAGCAGTGCGATGTTCACACGTTGTTGCGACTGCCCACCGGCATTTTCTACGCTGGGGGCGTGAAGGCCAACGTGCTGTTCCTCGACGCCAAGCCCGCTCAAGAGAAGCCGTGGACAAAGACATTGTGGGTTTACGATTTGCGAACCAACATGCACTTTACGCAAAAGACCAATTCACTACAGCGGTCGGATTTGGATGAGTTCGTCGCACTCTATCGACCCGGCAAGAGACACTTGCGCAAATCAAGTTGGAGTGAGACAAACCCTGATGGGCGTTGGCGATCGTACGAATACGACGAGCTGATTAAAAGGGACAAAGTAAACCTCGACATCTTTTGGTTGCGAGACCAAAGCCTGGAAGACTCCGACGATTTGCCCGCTCCTGATATCTTGGCACAAGAGATTGCCGACGATCTGCAAACCGCGCTGGAGCAGTTCACTGCGATTGCAGAAAAGGTGAAGGGTTAGTGAACTTACGAACGCTGCCTCATTCTAAAATCACTTCATGTCCTTGAAGGAAATTCCGAATGGCCCGAATCGAGAATCACAAATACACCGTTTCCGAAGCAAAGAAGTAAAACACGTCCGAAAGCGTAACAATTGACGAGGCACAGGCCCATTTGGAAGTATTTGAAGCAATATGTTGGAAACAATTCCAAAATGCGACGGGAACCGAACAATGATACGAAGTGAAAATGACGACATGACGATCACCGAGAAAGCCCAATCCGCTTCTCTCAACGTGACTGTTTCCGTTGTCGAGCGGGCTAAGCAGACTCAAACACCGATCATCATCTTCGAGGATGATCGAATTCTGATATTGCCTCCAGACGATTTCGAAAAAATGTCGTTAGACAGCTCCAACGATTCAAACACGGATATTCAATGGCCGAAAGAATCCGCCTAGAAAGATTCGCTCCAAATGACCAACATTTTCTCAACATACTCAACCGGCGAAAATCGAGTTACGGCCTCATTTCTTGCGGTACTTCGGTCATTGTCACTTGATCGAATGCAACGACTCATTGGCAGTTTGCTTGAGCAATCTGAATTTGAGTTAATTCGATTCGAGAACCAGCCATCTAAGGGTGGCGTTGGTGTTCCAGATGCCATCATTCAAAGTAGCATTCGGTTGCTGCTGGAAACAAAGACTGAACGGGATGCGATTCGATTACCTCAAATCAAGCGGCACCTTGAGCGATTGGACGAAGCAACTGAAGCTGTTGCGATATTGCTGGTACTGACGCCTGATGATGTGCGACCATCGGAACTCGATAAGCTTAACGATTCACGAGTTGTATGGACCTCATTTTCGATCCTGGACCAAGCAATCGATGAAATGCTCGATGACAAATACGAAGTTGTTTCCGAGCGTGAAGCATTTTTGCTGCGTGCGTTGCAGACGATGCTCGCCGAAGAAAAACTGCTGGCTAATCCGAATGACGTGGTGATCGTGGCCGCTCGAAGTGCGTGGCCAGAGTACAACGAACTACACGCCTATGTTTGTCAACCCAATCGACCATTTCAGCAGGTGACCCGTTTAGGCTTCTATTCCAAGGGAAGCATCTATCCATTGGTCCCAAAGATTCTTGCGACCCATGATGAAGTCGAAATAGTAAAAAATCGCTACGAAGGCGAACTCGGTGCATTGGTCAACCGGCTGCTGAAAGACGAGAAGCGACCAGAGAATGGAATGTTCAAGGTGTTGATGCTCTCTGCACCCGATTCCCCCGAAACGCTGCGTCTTGATCGCCCAATTCCCAACGACAAACTTTCAAAGACCGGCAAGACAACTGCATTCACGATGGGACAGCGTTACGTTGCAAGTGAACGACTGAGACAAGCCAAGACAACATCGGATTTGGACTGATGAACCAGGGGACCATGTTTTAAGGAGGACATCGAACTGTACATCTACCGTTTGCGTTAGAATCGGTATCCATGTTATTTTTTTGCGGGCAAATCGATTCATTGTCGAAAAGGATTGGACTTTGGCAAAACAAGACTTTCTACGGCTTCCAGTCGTCTCAGCGAGTGCTGAATACTTGGTAATGGGATATTTGATGCGACGAAACATCCTGGCCTACAAGGCACCACCGAACAACGAAGGATACGACGTGATTTGTATTCATCCAAACCCACGCCATCAGCCCTCATCTTTACCCACAATTCGCAGCAAGCCAGACTCGAAATCCCGATGGATTTGCGTGATCCCAGCGCGTTTTCTCCCCCTCGCCCCGCTTCGGCAACGCTGTGAAGCATTTTTTCCTTCGATTCGCTACCACTGGCTTTATGCCAGTGGGGCGATAATTGGTGGCTACTAGCCGCAGAGACGGGCCATGGCTCTCCACCAGTTTCATACCGGTGGAAGCAGCGTTTTTCGGATCCAAACGTTGCTTCCACCGAGTAAACTCGGTGGAGAGCCCGAGCCGAGGGCTTTTGCCTGTAGCTACCAATTGTTGCCTCCGTCGGGACAAGCCCGAACGGAAGGCTTAAATTCAAATAGCGTTCCATTTCATTGACGAAAATGCCTCACAGCGTTGCCGCTTCGGGGAGAGGGTCGGGGGGAGAGCCCTGACGTGGTAGCCTCCGGTTCAGTGGTTTGTTCACGCTTCTGAAACGAGGATCGTCATTGCATTCACGATCAAAATACCAATCAAAACACAGTGTAAACCCCTCACCCCCAGCCCCTCTCCCCGAGTACAGGGCGAGGGGAGCAAGATCAAAGGATGTGGGTAAAGATGAGCCATCAGCCTATTCTCCAATCTCCCATCAAACTTACCCGACGAGCTTTTCACTACATTGCTCGAAGCAACCAACTTACGTATCGAGCAAATCATTTCGTTTGGTCATTCATCGCCAGAGGGCTTTTGGTACGACCAAGATCAACATGAATGGGTTCTCCCGTTAAAAGGTGCCGCACGATTGTCGATTGAAGGTATAGTCAGAGAATTGCGGCCTCTGGTTTGCAATGAAACAGGCGCTTTGGCGGGAGTTCTGGCTACAACCTATGAGTCAAGCGGCGGATCAAGTGACCTTATGAGCGACGAAGCACCCCAGCACATCATACGAGAGATCCTGAGTTCCTATTCCGAATCCGCTGGGAAACGATTCTCGTTCGAATACGAATACGATTTTGGAGATGGTTGGGTGCATGATGTTCTTTTTGAAGGATGTCTGGCGGCAACCGAGGGGCAAAAATACCCTATCTGTGTTGAGGGCGAACGAGCCTGTCCACCTGAAGATGTTGGTGGGATATTTGGCTACAATGAGTACCTTAAAATCATCGGCGACCCGAACCACGAACAACACGAGGAAATGTTGGAGTGGAGCGGCAAGTTCGATCCAGAAAAGTTCGATTCCAAAAAGGCATCCAAAAAGATGCAACGTGGAATGGCTAAAGGCAAAGATGCGGATTAGTTATCAACAAAGTTACAAATCCATTCCCTCGTTCATTTGGACGGCAAAACATGCAGCCCAGATACCGCTTCAATAACGACGGGAAGTTGCGGATCGGCACCGATGACGCCGAGAAACTGGCGGGATTTTTGGAAGAGAAGGTGACTTAATGAGCGAAGAAACACCAATCCCGTTCGGTCGCTACCGGCACTACAAGGGCAACGAGTACACCGTCGTCGGCACGGCCCGGCATAGCGAGACGCTGGAAGAACACGTCGTCTACCGGCAGGAATACGGTGAACACGGGCTGTGGGTGCGTCCGAAGCAGATGTTCTCCGAGACGGTGAAGGTTGATGGGCATGAAGTGCTTCGTTTTCAACCCTTGGGGTCGAGCAGTGAGCAGGTCGGCGAGAGTATAAAGAACATCTTCGATGACCTTCCCCAGCATTTGCCCAAGGAAGTCGTCCAGACGCTCATTCGTGCCGCCGACGTTCGCATCGAGCGAATCATCTCCCACGGCCATGCCTCAGCACCAGACTTCTGGTACGACCAACCTCAGCATGAGTGGGTTATCGTCTTGAAGGGAGCGGCCCGGTTGCAGTTCGAGGATAGCATGGTCGAGATGAAGGTAGGCGATTTCGTGAACATCCCGGCATTCAAGAAGCATAGGGTTGATTGGACGACGCCAGACGAGCCGACCGTGTGGCTTGGGGTGCGGTACGGAGGAGTAACATGACCCAGACCGTTGAAGAAGGCGACCTCGACTTCAAGCATTTTCGCTGTTGCGGCGACGAAGACCTGTACCCCTTCGGATGTCCCCGGTGTGGTCGGATAAACGGATCGGTCTTGCTTGGATCGCTATTTCTGTTGCTTGCACTAATCCCTTGGCGAAAGCGGTCGGTCGGCACCAAGGTCAATTGACTAGATTGTGCAAGGCTTAGTGATATCCCATAACGAGTTGATTGTTCCAGTAAGAGTCACAGGTTTTCCATGAATCACCTTGCGGTCTATGAGCTATCGAGGAAACACGGACCACCCCGTATTGATCTACGCACGGCAGAGATCATGGATTCGTATGGATTTGAAGGTCGAGCAACACGAGCGATAAATCACCGCACACCCAACGACGTTTCAAGGGATGACCTGGATTTCTATGGTTGGATTTATGCCTTCCTGGAATTCGAGGACTTGCTCTTTTACCTCTACCCCATCGCTTTGGAACTCGACAAAAGCAAGTCTCTCTACTGCATTGATTCGTTCATGTATTCACTCAATAGGTTTGTCCCTGAGGAGTCATCAAAACTTACCAAGATAGATCAGCAGGCATTGATCGAAGGACTACGTTGGATGTGGGACGCTGTACAGCTGGGTTACACAGATTGGGAGGAATATCCTAATCTTCGGATAGCCATCGGTATCATGGGATGACTTTCCGTAGGATCGCAGTTCATTCATTAGGACGTCTGCAATCTGGCGTCAACCTAGGCACAATCAAATTCGATGAGATACGAAATGGGCATCGTACGGTTAGCAATCTGTTCCATCGCATTTGTTGCTTTCGGAGTAATTGCACTTGTGATCGCACATCCGTACCTCGTCAAGATGGCATTTAGATCCCAAGCTGAAAAAGACTACCTCAGACATGTGAGCGAAGGGAAAACGGAAGTCTACGTCGCATACCCTGAATTGATCGAAAGGATTGTCAAGGACAAACAATTTGCGGCAACAGTCACCACCGTGCATCTATTAGGACCTAAAGGTGAAAGCATGGATTTCGCATCGCTTCGAGAGTTGCCTAACCTTGCGACAGTCACGGTTGACTATTGCCACGAAGTTGAAACCGTCATTTCGACGCTCAACACATTGAAGGCCCTGAAAGAAGTGAGATTCTTCTTTTGTTTCCGTGAAGAGGTTATCCTTCAATCGTTAGATAACCCAAGCCTGTCCGAAATTGCGATTCATTCGCATAGTCCCTTTGCTAACGCCGATCAGTTAGTGCGTGAGACGATGGATCGATTGCCAAATTGCATGATTAAACTCACCAATGATTGACCAAGACCAACATCGCACGAAAATAAATCCCTACCAACCAACATTGAGCGGGGCAACGAAACCGTTGAAAGGCATTCGATGGTTTCGTCGGTTTGCCATTCTGAATAGCGTTGTCTTGTTGGTTCCATTGGTTTGTGCCTTGGCTGCATATCTCGTTTTGTCAGCGAAAGGCATCTGGCTTAGCGGAGTGTCTGGAGTGATGGGAACGGAACTCGCAATCTTGCTAATCGCTTATTTTGCGATTCCAAATTCCATCATGGTCGCAATGTGGATGAGTTCTCGGCGTTCCTGCTAAGTCTGAGATTTTGAGACATTGATGTTTGCCCCTGCAACGCCACAGTTTCTCCCTCGAAACGCCCCTGCAATCACACGGGTTTCACACCGAAACGCCACTGAGATCACACAGGCTTGCCCTTGCACCTTCCCCATGAAGTGTCTCCTGATGCTTGAGAGATCGAGTAGAATCGCAGCCCTATCAATTCGGGATGGATTTTGGGATCGTTCAATGGCATCAGAAACATACTTTCGTGCAGCGCTGGGAGTCATCATTTTGTTGACGACCTTTGTCACTGGATTCCATCGTTTCAAAGCCGCCCAATCTGGCGAAAAGATTTCTCGAAAAGACGAGGGGTTCTTATTCGCCTTAATCCTTCGGTTGTCTGGTCTTGTCCTGTTTATCGTTACCATCGCCTATCTGATTGCTCCTGCATCGGTTCAATGGTCCATGCTTCCTGTTCCAACATGGGTTAGATGGTTTGGGGTAATTACGGGCCTACTGAGTTCCCTATTGATGTATTGGACGCTGAGCAGCCTCGGAAAGAACTTAACGGACACCGTTGTGATTCGTAACAATGCGACACTTGTTACCGATGGTCCGTATCGCTGGGTTCGACATCCTTTTTATTTCACGACTGCCGTTGTGATGGCTTCAGTTACGATCCTTACAGCGAACTGGCTAATCGGAATTGGTTGTGTCGTTGTACTTTCGATGCTTGCCATTCGAACACCAAAAGAAGAACAAGCACTGATCGAACGCTTTGGACAACCGTACCTCGACTACATGGCTCGTACCGGACGGTTCATTCCAAGGATTACCCAGAAATGAAAAAGCAATCAAACACCGAAAAATCGCTTTCACTACAAATCATTTTGGTGGCCCCACCGCCTGGAGTGGACTTTGGCATTCAAGAGGGCAAAGGCAATGATTACAAAACCATTGCTGTCCAGCGATCAAAGGCAGGCAACCTGACTCTCGAATGCACCATCAACGTCAAAGGCAATCGTTCTGATGGTCCGCCGAACTTTATTGGCCCAATCTCACAAGGTCCACCAAGCGGACGATTCATCTATATCGACATTGGAAAGTCGGCAGGGCAGTTTGATAGTTGTTGGCAGCGTCGAATCAAAATTCCATTGGAAACGATCACTTGGGAAATGATCGACTCAGTGTTGGAAAAGCCGAAGCGTTTGTTACAGGCCACGATTCCTGGGACCGCCAAAGATGGCGGGCCAAGTTGTGCTACCATGAAGCCAATTGATGGATGGAAGGTAGTGAAGGCGTGAGCAATGAGTCTTAACTCAAATGAGCAAAAGTCGCCATTCACTGAAGAATTGGAAAACAGATTTCTGTTCCAGGGTTCGCTGAATGGGTTATTGGGGGCGAAATTTGTGAAGCAAACTGGCAAACTGGGACGGTTTAGATGACTGGAAACACAGATGGCCTCAGAACCCTTTCAAATTACTCAAAGCTGCCTTTGAATCGGATCAGGTATTTCCCGGAAGCCGATGAAACGATTATCGGTGGAATCGACCGAGGAATTCTTTTTCTAATGGCTTTCTGGAGCGGCCCTGCACTCAAAGCGTTCGCAAGAATCACTGAAGAGGTCTTACGGTTCGATACAAGCCATGTCCTTCAATTAGTGGCTGTTGATTTAGATGGATCGCCAGCATTATGGGAGATGCCAGAATTCCTGGGCCAAATCCAAGGTGCTGGAGAAACAGCCTGGGTTCGTAACGGCTCCATTGTTGCAACAAGTGGCCTGGGACTAAACATAGATTGTTTCGCTCCAAATACGATCATGCTACTGGAACTACTCTGATGAAATCACCCAATACTGCATCCTACTTAGCACGATACCAAGATTCATTCGGCAAAGAAGGCACAACGATCATTAACGATGGCGAAGCGCTCACAATGATGCTCCGTGGAGTACGTTTTCGTGGAAACGACTTTGATCGATTTGAGCCAAAGGATTATGTTGATCCATCCAAATTATCATCATTCAAGTTCCGACACGGAAAACTTTGTTATTGTATCATCGAAGCTGACATTCCGATTCTGGTCGTGACGCCAAGCCAAGTCTTGGATTGTCTGCTTACAATTTTTCTTGAATTAGGCGATCCGTTGCCTACTGGCCAAATGAACCAAGAACGGCTCAAACTCTGCCTGAAAGTTAATCAGGAGACCTACTCTTCGGAAGGTAATACAGGCTGGTTCGAGGGTGAGATGTTGAACTTACAAAGCAAATTGCCGCCCGGCACATTCATGAAGTCGTGTATCAATTGTGCGTTCTCGGATTACAGTCCCTACGGTCATGGTTTGTTCGGCAATATGATCTGCTTTCGAGAGAATAAGGTCGGCTATCTTGCTCTCCCTTTGGGTGAGGACTTCGACAAAGACGACTATTTTGACGTGATGGATACCGTCTCTGAAATGGTTCAGGAAACTCATCTTTGCCAGGAGTTTGAGCGGCGTGTACCTGGGACGGGGTATCGTGGTTGATCGAAAGTTTGTGAATGTTCCAACTTCGCAGAAGTCGCTATAATTCATCTGCTGGGCTATTGCCAAGGTTCCTTCTAAATCGAAAATCTACTTTGGCAGCTTCCCCAGCTTTTTTTATGGATTGATTATGAATTCAGTTGGTCAGTCGCTCTTTCTTCAAAAGTCCCTCAAGGTCGTTGTACCAATAGGAAACAACGAGCCTTCTCTTCGACGTGTTAGCACGGTTGCGAGAAACCTGCAATCGCTTGGCTTTGGTCTGAGTTCGGCCTTGCTCGCACGTCTTTCGAGTCTATCGGAAGAATCTGTTGTTGAATGGTATGAGGAAGTGGTGCCAACCCTGAAAAAGATGGTTGGATCGCATCGAACCTTCATGCCGATGTATCCAAACTTCCCAAAGCAGGTGATGAGTGCCTCCGAAGCTGAGGTGTTCTTCAATGCAATGACAGACTACTACGGGTTCATGCTGTCCGACATGCACAACGACCCAACACTTGTCGTCTTGCCAAACTATGAAAAAGAGCTAAGACCATTTCTGAATGAACTGCATGAATTACGATGGATTGAATTGGGGACGGAGGAAGAGTTCGACAGAGTTTTCACTCGCTTACTTGCTTCAAATGGCTCTTTATCCGCAACAGACAAAGAGATAGTTCAATGGTTCGCAGTCAATCGAGATGTTGGTAACCTTCTCCCTCAAGTTATCCCGCAGAAAGAAACGCTGGCGTGTCTTGTCGCAAAGTTATCTGATCCTGCATGTCTTGTTCCTTTGCTAAAGACTGCCACCGACGTTCTCCGAGTTGCAGTTGCAATGTCCGATGGTGACGTTTCGCTTGCTGAACCAACAAAGTTCCGGAACTTGACGAAGAAGGAGCGGCGATTTTTACTTGAGTGTTTGGAGAATTGCGGTTCTTCAATGACCGAAGATATGCTTCGTTGGAAGGGCAGATGGATTCGACTTGGAGAACGATTGCATCCTGGCGACTATAAGAGTCGTTTCCCTCGGTCACTTGCTGCGTTTGACGTTTTGCGAAGCGGCTATCCATATGCAACCTTCAATTCTCTGATCGAAGCCGCCTTCATCGCCAAAAAATCCGACCAAGCCCTCGATATCTTGATTCAACGTCCTGGAGATTTTGCTCGACGTTTGGACCATGCATTGCGCACACTGGACAAGCCCGACGAAGTTGCCACTGTTTTCTTGAAAATTGCGTCAAAGGTGTCAACGCCCGTACTACTACAACTTTGGCATCATTTCTCGACTAGAAATGATGCGGCCATTCGTGCATTCTTTCCCAAAGGTAATGCAGCAAAGCTCCAAGTGAAAGAAGGTAGATTACCTCGACTGCAAACAGAATTGGTTCAACATCTTGTGAATGGAATTCGAGATGTACTCGTTGAGCGATTCCGCCGTCTTCCGTCGCTTGGGAAAGTCCATATCGGTAAGAACCTTAAAGAACAGATCGTCCCATTTTCGCAAAGGTCAGCGAGTCGGGCGATTCAAACTGTTGCCCGTGGTTCGAGCTTCGACCTTCCGATAGGGCAGACAATCCGATTCTTCTGTTGGTGGAAAAATTTGGAGAAACAGGATTCTGGCGATGGCCGTGTTGACATTGATTTGTCTGCATCAATGTTTGACTCTGATTGGCAATATGTCGCAGATGTTTCGTACTACAATTTGCGACAAGGCAGATGCTACCATAGTGGCGACATAACTTCAGCGCCAAACGGGGCCTGCGAATTCATCGACATGGATTTGCCGTTCGTCTTGGAATCAAATGCTCGGTATATCGTCATGAGTATCATGTGTTTTACAGGGCAGAGTTTTCTCGCTTTGCCAGAGTGCTTCGGCGGTTGGATGATGCGTCAAAGACCGGAATCTGGCGAGATTTTTGACCCCCGTACAGTAAAGGACAAGGTAGACATTACAGGTTCAACAAGAACCTGTGTGCCTGTAATCGTTGATGTCCAAGATCGCAAAGTGTACTGGGCGGACTTGGCCCTCAAAGGACGAGGCCAAATCAACAATGCTGCCAGGAACTCGGTTGGAATGAGTCAAATCGGTAAGGTGATGGTGGCCCTAAACAAACCATCGCTATTCGACCTGTTCTTGATGCACGCAGAGGGCCGTGGGACATTGGTAGACGATGAAGCACAAGCAGACACGATATTCGATGTGTTTAGCGGAACAGTCACGGCCTTCGACACCGACAAGATATTGAGCGAATTTTTGGCATAGAGTACTTCGCAATTTTCGGCAACGACCTGTTTGTTCCGAAGTCGTGGCAGGATCGGCTTGAGTCCTGCGTCGTGCTTTCTGGCGATGATTGGAATCGATTGAGCGACCATAACCCTGTGATTGCTCAATTCCGGTAAAATTTGAATTGAATACCTAGATTTTAGAACGTCTCTCCCCGCACTCCCTTAGTAGCGAAATGGCCAGACAACAACCTCGTATTAAACTCCCTCCCGTTGCCACGAAAATGTACGAACTTTATGTGCGATTCTCGGAAAACCTACACACTAGCCAAAGCCCCTTATGAAAAGTGCGTGGAGTTATTCAAGAAAACTCGGAGCAATTGAAACCAAAAACATGACCGACGGACCAGCGATTCCAAGATACTCCCACATACAAAAAGCCCCGCTCTGCTTATTGATCTACGCCCTTGCCGTACTGTTTGTGGCGTTGGGTTGGTTTGTTCGAGATGCACCGCCAATTCCATGGCTGTTCCCGCCTATCGGATTATTGATGTTGGTTCTCGCAGCCTCGATTCATCACCTTTCGGTTGTCGATCAAGGCGATAAAATGGCAGTCTCCTTCGGTCCTATGCCATTGATGCGGACGACGATACCGTATTGCGAAATCAAAAGCGTTGAAAGGGGTCGCACATTACTGCTCGATGGATGGGGCATCCACATGAGTATCCGTGGCGGCTGGGTCTGGAACATTTGGGGGCGGGATTGCGTGGTAATCCATCTAAAAAGCGGAGTGATTCGGATCGGTACAGACGATGCCGAAAATCTTGCTAATTTTCTAATGCAGAGGATCGGAAATTGACCTCCAACCAAGACCAGGCGTCGATCATAACTTGGGCAGTCAGGTTGGCTAGCATAGTCAGACGGCGCGAGTACGGCGGGCCTCGATTAGCCATAAAACATAACAAATCCCCAAGGCAAGCCTGGGGTGATTCGAATCTCGCCGCGTCGTCGGCTTAGACGCAATGAAAACAAAAAGGATGCGAGCCCAATGACATCGATTCTACCCAACATTCTTTACGGCACATCTTGGAAAGAAGATCGCACGCGAGAGCTTGTTCAGCTAGCCATCGAACAGGGATTTCGCGGAATCGATACTGCCAATCAACGCAAACACTACCATGAAGCGGGTGTGGGGGAAGCGATTCAGGACGCGATCGAGAAGGATTTGGTAACCCGCGATGATCTCTTTTTGCAGACG
>JAIPFP010000179.1 GCA_021736575.1 Pirellula sp.
AGATTGCCCCGAAATTGGCGTCTCATTCCGACGACATTTTTCTCAATAAAAAGCTATTTGCGCGCGTCGAGTTTCTTTGGGAACAAAAAGAGAAACAGTCTTGGAATGAGGAGCAGCAACGACTACTCAAAGAATACCATGAGAGCTTCGTTCGCGCGGGAGCACGTCTGAACGCCGATCAACAAATGCGAGTCCGAGCGATCAACGAAGAGCTTTCATCGCTCACAACTCAATTCCAAAACAATCTGCTTGCGATTACGAAGGAACGCGCGGTCGTTGTCGATGACGTCGCCCAACTCGACGGCATGTCGGTTGCCGATATCGCCGCAGCCAAGGAAGCTGCACAGGCAAAAGGTCTGGAGGGCAAGTATCTTTTGGCAATTACCAACACAACTAGGCAACCGGTGTTGCTTTCGTTGAACAACCGCGATGTTCGCATGCGTGTTTTTCTTGCATCGGCCAATCGAGGTCTAGGAGAAAATGGGGGGCTCGACAATCGACCGCTCGTATTGAGCATGGCTAAACTGCGAGCCGAACGGGCGAAGTTACTCGGATTTAACAGTCACGCTGCCTACACGCTTGAAAACCAAATGGCTTCGAATCCCCTAGCTGCCTTCAAGATGTTGCAGGATCTCGTGCCTGGAGTACTTGCCAAGGCGAAATCCGAATCCGTCGATATTCAGCGATTCATGAAGCAGGATGGTTTCGAAGGAGAACCGAAGGCATGGGACTGGGAATATTATTCCGAGAAAGTAAGAGCCGAGAAATACAAAATCGACGAGAACTTGGTTAAGCCCTACTTTGAGCTTGAAAGCGTTCTCAACAACGGTGTTTTCTATACTTTTGGAAAACTCTACGGCATCCGATTCAAGGAACGCAAGGATTTGCCGGTGTACCATCCGACGGTCCGCGTTTTTGATGTGCTTAGTTTGGAGGGCAAGCAGATCGGGCTATTCTATGCCGACTATTATCAACGCGATTCGAAGCGTGGCGGGGCGTGGATGGACGCTTACGACTCTCAGTCCCGGTTGCTGAACCAATTGCCGGTGGTTGTCAATGTCATGAGCATTCCCACGCCGGCGGCGGGCGAGCCAACTTTGTTGAGTTTAGACCATGTGACAACCATGTTTCATGAGCTTGGCCACGGCGTTCATGGATTGTTTTCATCGGTTGAGTACCCAACTCTTTCAGGAACATCAGTTCCTCGCGATTTTGTGGAGTTTCCGTCCACCTTTCACGAAGACTGGGCTATCCATCCCGAAGTCCTTTCCAACTATGCGCGTCATTACAAAACGGGCGAGACCATTCCCAAAGACCTATTGGAAAAGAGCATTGCCGCCAACAAATTTAACAAGGGTTACGAAACGCTCGAATACGTATCCGCAGCTCTACTGGATTTGGGATGGCATTCCATTTCTGCGTCGGAAGGGCCAAACGACGTTGAGGCATTCGAGCGAGAGATGCTCAAAAAGTACGGTGTCGACTTCGCGCCCGTTCCGCCTCGTTATCGCACTTCCTTTTTTGCTCACATCTGGTCAGGCGGTTACTCATCGAGCTACTACGCTTATTTATGGAGCGAAGTGTTGGCCGCAGATGCCTTTGCCCACATGCGAACACTTGGCGGATTAACCGCTGCGAATGGGCAGGCTTTTCGGCAGAAAATTCTGTCCATGGGTGGAACGCGTGAAGTCATGCAGCAATACAAAGACTTTCGCGGTCAAGTGCCGACCGTCGACGCGTTGCTGGCACGACGTGGGCTGAAGTAGGTGATATGCCTTGCAGGATCTTTAGGCTGGGGCCGTAGGACAGGCTGCCAGCCTGTTTTTGCATTGTCAGGCTGTCAGACTGCCAGCCTGTTTTTGTATTGTCAGGCTGTCAGGCTGCCAGCCCGACCTATGAAAACCGGCAACTCATTGTCATCACCCAGGAATGGTTCGCACGCGATCCTCCTGCCCATTCGAAAGATTGGGCTTGATGGGTAGCACTAGTTCGAAGATGGTTCCTGAGCCTACCTCGGATCGCAATTCGATAGTCCCACCATGCTCTTTGGCGATCTTTAAACTGACAGGCAATCCCAGGCCTGTGCCTCGGTTTCCTTTGTTGGACTCGAACATCGAGAAGATTCGATTCAAATCGTTTTCTGCAATCCCGATTCCATTATCCCGCACTTCGACGCGTATCTGATCCGAGGTGGTGGTCAAACCAATTTCAACGATTCCGTCGGATTTGTCGGCACATGCATCGATGGCATTTCCGATCAGATTGAGGATCGCGCGATGGATCGCCTCTCCATCCAGCATTAGTTCTAGAAACGTTGCAGGTCGTTGCCAGTTCAGAGACACCGATTTGTCTTTGGCGTGGGTGGCCGAAATTTCAACCACTTCATCGATGATCGTCCGTAAATCGACCGCTGCACGATTGGGTTTTCGGTCTTTACTCATGGTCAACATATCCATCACGAACGTTTCAATACGTTCTTGATTGCGTTCGCAGATGCGCCAGCCGTTTTTAACGACAGCCAAATCGTTGGTTTTTATTCCTTGATCGATGAGATAGCCCCCTCCGCGAAGCCCCTGCACAATGTTCTTGATATGATGCGACAGGGTTGCGATGGTCTGCCCCATGGCAGCCAAACGTTCCGCATGAACCATGCTTTGATAGTAGTTTGTGTCTTCGATAGCGAGTGCCGCTTGGTGGCCGATTGCGACGAGCATCTTGAGGTGTTCTTCGTTAAAGACGCGTTCGGAGGTCAGAGCATGTTTACCGGCTGAGATGCTCGTATCGATATAGATGACGCCGACGTTACCATATCGGCCTTTCATAGGAACACAAATGGCTTCGCGAATGCCACCTGCCGAGATACTTGCGCTGCTGTTCCATCGGTCGTCATCACAGGCGTCGCTCGTGAGTACCCCTTCTTCTTTCTTGCAGACATATTCCAAAATCGTTTTGCTGATACTCATCCGGGCGGAAGGCTGGTTGGCAACACGATTGCGTCGACAACTGGGACGAAGCTCACCGCTTTCCAAATCGGTTAACATGATGCAACCGCGATCGCACCGGACCCACTGGAAGATCAAATCCAAAATTTGGTGCAACAATTGATCGATGTCGAGCGTACGGCTGACGGCAAGGGCCGTTCGATACATGATTTCCCAATGGCTTTTTGCTTGCGACGAAGCTTGATTGGAAGGTACTTTTGCTGTAGGTACTTTTGCTGTCCAGTCGTCCGTTTCCTCCAGCAACTGTTGTTCGATATCGACTCGCCCAATAATTTGAGACGATTCGTTGTTTTGGTTTTGAACAATATCGACATCGTCGTCCTCTGGACCGAAGGGGCGAAACGCGATCCGAAAGAGCATCAGCTGCCTGCCAATTTGGACCCGATCACCGACGGCAAGCAAGTGCTGATCGATACGCTTTCCGTTCACAAACGTTCCGTTGCTACTGTCCAGGTCGCGCAAAAAGTACTTTCCATCGAGATATTCGATCTCGGCGTGAACGCGGGAAGCCTCCGAGTCATCAAGATGAATTTCGCAGTGATTGTCCCGACCAATTTTCTGTTTGGTTTTTCGGACCAAGTAATGGGTGCCAACACCGGCACCTCGAACGACATACAGTGACGCCATAGATCAGGCTAGATTCGTGCAACGAGTTAAAACGTGAGGGGATTAGAAAATGATAACATACCCACAACCTAGCTCGCCATAGACTAGGCTTCTTTCGATGGCCCATCGGCAGTGATTTATTGCAAAGTTGCAAAATTGTTGCCAGCGTGACCTAACGTGTCCCGTGGCTCGGCGATACTTCGTTTGTCAAGCTGACGAGCCACAACATCCAAGCTTGACTCTCCTAAATGTGGCCCAACCAGTTGCTTGTTTCATCCCTCAAGGAACAGGCAACTGGTGGGCATATTTCAAAAATGTATGCAGTATTTCCCGTTCCAACCTTTCTCAATCAAGGAAGATTTTACCATGGCTAAATTCTACGTACAAAGCGGCACACTCCGAGCCATCATCGATAGCGCTGACGCCGAACGAGCAGCGCTTTGGGCGGTTCATACCGCCATGGAGCAAGTGATTCCATTGGATTCGGCCGACGAAGTGTTGGTGCAAGGCAATGGCCCGAATAACATGATCGCACTCGGAGAAACGATTCAACTCAGCGAAATTGGCTTTGATCGCGGTGATTGTTTGCAGATTGATACGTTCGAAGCGTTTCAGCATTGGAACCAACTCATCCGAGCAGTGGAAAAGCTTCAACGTATTTTCCCCAGTTGAACCAAACTATTAAGGCGATTTGGCAGACTGAAAACTACCAATCATAACCCGATACGTAAGTGAGGGACCTGCGAAATTGTCCCTCGCTCACGCTCTCACGCTTCGGGTTGGGATACTGCAATCTGCCGCTCGCCTAATAACTTCGTTTCGACTATTCCGAATAATGGTTACGAACCCTACGATTGGGGTGCTCCTGCACCGCAAAGCGGGAATAGCTTTCCAAGGAAAAAAAGTATTTGCTTGCGGGGAACTCGCTTTCCGTTGTAGGATTAGGTCTGAGCGAGGAGACGACCGATATCGCCCCAGATGTGTCTTACCTCTTCGAATGCTTTTTTCCTCTTCGAATGCTGGTACGCAACCAAAAGGGAGCCGAGAATCGTGATCCACTATTCCTGTGATCGATGCAAGCGAGAAATCGACACGAGCACTGATCTTCGCTACACGGTGACGATCGAAATCGAAGCTGCTCTGGATGGACCTGAGCACGAGCTTGTTGATGACCCGGACCATCTCGACGAAATCCAAGATATGTTGGACTCTGCAGACGACCTTTGTAGCTCTGTCTTCGATGATGATGTTTACCAACGCAAACAGTTTGATCTTTGTAAGGATTGCTTTCGCAACTACATAAAGAACCCACTTTCGCGAGAATCGACCACGCCGCTCGGATTTAGCAAGAATTAGGTATTGCACTCGTTTCAGTTCAAGCTTTACTTAGACACTCGTGGAATCGCTTTGGGGGCCTTGCGATTCCGGTCACCAAGCGTACGGGGACACGATTGGTTCCAAGCAGGTCGTTGGTTCCAAGCAGGTCGTTGGTTCCAAGCAGGTCGAGGGGTCCAAGCAGGCCGAGGACGCGAAAATGGAAAGACACTTCTTGCCGAACCAACATCGAATGCATCGTAATCGTAATCGTAGTCAGCATCGGGCGAATCAGCATCGGGCGAACTGGTGCTACTTATTCACCGTTTTCATCGCAGCGACAGCCTTTTGCTTCTCGCAAAACACTTCCGCTACCGAATTCGAAACCACCTCTCTGAAAAGGTTTCGAGCTGGCGCCGTCACCGTAGATATTACGCCGACCAGCGAACGGTCGATTGTTGCTGGCGGGTTTCTCGAAGCACAGTCCTCCAAGATCCAGGATCGCTTGTTCGTCCGCAGTATTGTTCTCGATGATGGCGCTACCACGATTGCGCTGACCGTGGTTGACACTTGCATGATGACACAGGCATTGATAGACGACGCCAAGCAGCGAGCGAGCAAGCAGTGTGGAATCCCCGTCGACAAGATGATGGTTTCTGCGACTCACACCCATTCGGCTCCCTCTGCCATGGCCTGTTTGGGAACACGACTCGACAAGGGATACGCCGAGTGGTTGCCTGGCAAAATCGCGGAAGCCATCGTGGCCGCTCATGCCAAGCTTGAACCGGCTCGCATCGGATGGGGATCTATCGATGATTGGGAACACACACACAATCGGCGGTGGATCCGCAAACCCGAAAACAAAGTAGTCGATCCGTTTGGCCAAGCGACCGGCCTAGCTCATATGCATCCCGGCTATCAAAGCAAAGACGTGATCGGTCCATCTGGGCCCGTCGATCCTGAACTTTCCATTGTCTCGCTACAAAGCCTCGCTGGTCGACCGCTCGCAGTCTTGGCGAATTACTCGCAACACTACTTTGGCGCGCAGGCCATCTCGTCGGACTATTACGGATTGTTTTGTAAACACGTGGCGAGATTGCTTAACGAACCGGGAGAGGGAAACGGCCCATTCGTTTGCGCTATGTCTCAAGGCACAAGCGGTGATCTGATGTGGATGGACTACGGTTCTCCTGCAAAGTCGCTGACAATCGATGCGTATGCCGAGTCGGTTGCCCGTTATGCTGAACAAGCCCTCGATGCCATGCAATACCATGACTTCGCGCCCCTCGCCATGGTCGAAAAGAACCTCGCGTTGAAATACCGAGTCCCGGATGAAGACCGTCTCGCCTGGGCCAGACCAATCGCCTCTCGCATCGAGAACGGGCTCGCAAAGAATGTTCTAGAGGTTTATGCAAACGAGGCTCTCATTCTGCACGAACGTCAATCGACCAAACTCAAACTTCAAGCCATTCAAATTGGCGACTTGACGATTGCAACGCTGCCAAACGAAGTCTACGCACTGACGGGCCTGAAGTTAAAAGGCCGTTCCCCATCGCCTTCGAGTTTCAATATCGAACTTGCGAATGGAGCCGAAGGATACATCCCTCCACCCGAACAGCATGCGTTGGGTGGTTACACGACTTGGCCCGCTCGAACCGCCGGACTTGAGGTTGCCGCTGAACCACAAATTGTTGGCGCTCTTGTCGATGCGCTCGAAGAAGTTACCGGAAAAAAGCAGCGAACCATGAATGAGGAACATGGTCCGTACGCTCTAGCCATTCTGCAAGCCAAGCCAAGTTCCTATTGGCGACTAAACGATGCCGACGGTTTTTCTGCACGCAATGCAGTCTCAAGCGGTAAGCCAGCGAGGCTCAGCCCCGGATTCGCATGGTTCCTACCTGGTGTTGGAAGCGGAACTGGAATCGGTTCGCATGAGGAACTAAGGCCATCTTCGTTTTCTGGCGTCAATCAAATCAATCGCGCTGTTCATATGGCCGGTGGCGAATTGACTTGCGAATTAGAGACTGTTGGCAGTTCTTATTCGGTTGCCTTTTGGTTCTGGCTAGGGGAAAGCAGTGGAGCAAGCGATCGAGGTGGAACGCTGTTTCTCGGACCTGCCTCCGAGAAATTGGTTGCGAGACAATCGAAGGACCATTTATTCCAACTTGATCTCAATGGAATGACCTCTGCCGATAAATGGCCTGCCGACTTGTGGCACTTTGTCACCTTGGTCCGCGACGGAGGAGTTTGCAAGCTCTATTTGGACGACCTGATTGAGCCCGTCGTCCAAACACACATCTCACCAATCGATCTCACAAGAAAAATAGGTTTTGGGAGCGCCCTGCAAGGAAAGCTAGATGAAATTGCTGTCTTCGATCATGCCCTTTCGTCGACGGAGATCAACTCGCTATGGAAAGTCTCGGGCATCGAACAGCAGCGAGAGCGCGACACAGCTCAACGCAAGCGACACAATGAGGACGCGAGTGCAAAGTCGAAAGCTCCTGAATTTCCGAACAACTACGGCCAAGCGATTGCCGACCTCAAACCGGTCGTTCTTGAATCATTGGCAGCGTCTCCGGTTGGCATGACAAATTCGGGAGCCGTTACCTTTCAAGCGGACTCGTACGCGGCATTCCGCTCAGGACGTATCGCATTTTCGACTGAGAAGCTTAGTAGTACCTATAGCGTCTCGCTTTGGTTTCTCAATCAATTGCCCAATGAGGCGAGACCCGTCACGGCTTATCTTTTCTCACGAGGGCCCGACACGGATGAGAAAGCCCCCGGCGATCACTTCGGTATCGGCGGAACCTATCAATCGGACTTGACTGCCAAGCTCATGTTGTTCAATGGGAACGCTCGAAACCAAGCTGTATCCGGACGTACCACGATTCCTCCGCAAACTTGGAATCACTTCGTCGCCATTCGAAACAAGAGTCATGTTCGTGTGTTTCTCAACGGTGAACCCACGCCTGAATTGGATGCAGATATCGAAGACACAACTCGAGGAAGTCGCGAGTTCTTCTTGGGGGCTAGAAGTGATCAATTTGCACCCTTGCAAGGGCAACTCGCTTACTTCGCTTTATTCGATCGCGAATTGACCAGCGATGAAGCCAAGCTTTTGCACACAGCGTCCGGTCAAAAGACGGGAACTCCAAAAGCTCCGCCGATTCAACAAACGAATCCGACTAGCAGGCCGCTCTCTCCCGAAAAATCGCTTGGCAAAATTCATGTTCCGCCTGGTTTTCGCGTCGAGTTGGCCGCGTCCGAGCCACAAGTGATCGATCCGGTGGCTTTCGATTGGGATGCGTCGGGCCGCTTGTGGGTGGTCGAAATGTCCGACTACCCACTTGGAATGGACGGTCAAGGAAAGCCTGGCGGTAGAGTCCGAATCTTAGAAGACCGCGATGGAGACGGACGATATGAACACAGCACGCTCTTTGCGGAAGGACTCAATTTCCCCAACGGTATTCTCACTTGGCGAGATGGTGTTCTCATAACTGCGGCTCCGCAAATCCTATTTCTTCGCGACACAGACGGCGATAGCAAGGCCGATACCAGTGAAGTCTTGTTCGAAGGATTTAACGAGGGGAATCAACAACTTAGGATGAACGGCCTGCGTTGGGGGCTCGACAACTGGGTCTACTGTGCAAACGGAGGACACCATGCCAATCATGGACTTGGCACGAAAGTTTCTTCCCGTCGCAATGGTCAGACTTATGAAATAGGGAGTCGTGATTTTCGAATTGAGCCAGATACGGGTGCGTTGGTAATCGAGTCTGGGCCTTCGCAATTCGGACGCAACCGAGACGCTTGGGGACATTGGTTTGGAACTCAGAACGCAAAGCCGCTGTGGAACTATGTGATTGCGGATCGCTATTTGGCACGCAATCCCTTTGTGCCCGCACCGAGTCCGATCCAATTCGTCTTGCCACCCAACAGTCCCGAGGTTTTTCCGGCCAGTCGACCCGAAAAACGCTTCCACAGTTTTCAAGAAGCTGGCCACTTTACTTCCGCATGCGGCGGTATGGTCTATGGTGATCAGCGCTTGTTTGGAGAAGATGGCAAACTGCATGCCTTTACTTGCGAGCCGTTTCACAATCTCGTTCAGCACAACTTGGTTTCCGATAATGGAGTCAGCTTCACTTCGACTCGACCGACCGGCGAAGGACGCTTTGATTTCTTTGCAAGTGAAGACCGTTGGTGCCGTCCTGTCATGGTGCGTACAGGTCCAGACGGAGCTCTTTGGGTCGCCGATATGTATCGCTACATGATTGAGCATCCACAATGGTTGCCGCCCGAAGGCAAACAAGAACTGTTGCCTCATTACCGGCTAGGTGACGATCGAGGCAGAATCTATCGCGTCGTCCGCAGCGATGCAAAAACCAGCTCGCCATGGAACCTAACGTCGAGCAAGACGGAGTCGCTCGTCGCAGCTTTGGATACATCAAACGATTGGCAACGCGACAAAGCCCAACAGTTGTTGGTGTGGGCAAAAGACCGCTCCGCCATTCCATTGCTCGAAGAGCTTGTTCGAACTTGCCAGCGGCCGCAGACGCGCCTGCAAGCCTTGGCAACACTGGATGGCCTTGGCGGACTGTCAAAGGCGATGATCGTAGCGGGGCTACAGGACACGCATCCGCGAGTCCGCGAAAATGCCCTATTGTTGGCGGAACGTCATAGGAGTGATGAAGTTGTGTTCGCTGCGGTCAAGATGACACGTGATCCTGATGACAAAGTCTGCTTGCAACTTGCCCTGACGCTAGGCGAATGGCCCGATGAACGTGCAGGATCCGCTTTGGTCGAACTCGCCCAACGATACTATGAGGAACCATTCATCAAATCCGCGATCATGAGTTCTGCATTGACGCATGCCAAAGAATTTGCGGCCGGAATGGCCAAATCGGAACCGGTCGTTATGTCTGCATTCCGGGAGCCGATCGTTCGCCAATCTGTCGGGCGCAAGGATTACACCGTGATCCGCCTTTTGTTGGCCGACGCATTGTCCAACAAAGACCCAGATCGCGTGGTTAAACTCGATGAACTACTGCATACGTTCCAGCAAGTCGGCACCGATATTGACGAACTTTCATCCATAACCGAGCAAAATGGGTTCGCGACGGAAAGGAAGCAAGTGGACGAAGTTATGGCGGCGATGGTCATGGCTTCCAAAAACGAACGATTGGAGTTAGCTACAAGAATTGCCTCGGCCCAACTCTTATGCCGCACGAACCAACATCGAGCATTGGGAATCAAGATCCTATCTCAATGGCTTACTCCACAGATCGCTCCCGATTCCCAGCATCGCATTTTGCAAACGTTCGCTCAATGCGGTCACGAAAGCATTCCTGATGTTCTGACAACGGTTTGGCCAGAGTTTTCACCCGAACTTCGCATCCGCGCGATTGACGTTTGGTTGTCCAGAGCAGCCTGGACGAATGATTTGCTCAATCGAATCGAAAACGGGCAAATCAGTGTTGGTAGTCTTGATTTATCGCAAAAGGACCGACTGATTCGGTATCCCAACGGCTCAATTGCCGAACGTTCGAAGCTTTTATTGCAAGATGCAAGGATGTCGTCGCGTAAACAAATCGTTGATCGTTATCGGGGCGCACTCGAAACAAAAGGGGACATTGCGAGCGGCAATTTAGTCTATCTTCGCGTTTGCGCCAGTTGCCACCGCCGCGAGACAGCAGGGTATGAAGTTGGACCCAACCTTGCGACCGTCGTGAACCACTCCAGCGAGAAACTCCTGATCAACATTTTAGACCCGAATGCGGATATTCAGCCTGGCTATCAAGCCTACAACGTTTTGTTGGAGAGCGATGAAGTACTTTCTGGGCTACTGACTGGAGAAACAGCCAACAGTATCACTATTAAACAAGCCAACGGTGCGACGCGAACGATATCGCGACTAGAGATCGAAAAACTCCGCAATTCAAACCTGTCATTTATGCCCGAAGGCATGGAAGCCGTTCTTTCGCAAAAGGATGTCGCAGACCTGATCGCGTTTCTTCAAGATCCAATTCCGGTAAATCAACTCCCATGAACTTTCCTTCGAGAAACAGCCTTTTCGCCGTGGCTGTACTGTTGCTAGTGCTTGTGCCTATGTTTGCGCGAGCAAACGATGCAGAGAAGCCGATCAAGGTTTTTATTTTGGCAGGACAATCGAACATGGAAGGGCATGGCTTTATTGCTGCCGATCCTAAACGCAATGACGGCAAGGGGAGTCTCGCGTTCTTGGTAAAAGATCCGACCAAATCGTCACGTTTCAAACATCTTGCGGACAAGGAGGGAAGATGGATCGTTCGCGACGACGTTTGGATTTCGTACCTTGACCGAAAAGGCCCATTGACGGTTGGGTTCGGTGCGAGGCCGGAGCTGATCGGTCCCGAGTTGGGTTTTGGCAACGTGATCGGAGACGTATCGGACGAACCCGTTTTGCTCATCAAGTGCGCTTGGGGTGGCAAGAGCCTGGCAGTCGATTTCCGTCCGCCGAGCGCAGGTGTGGTTCCTTATTCGCTCGGCGAAAAGATGGATGCCGAGGTGGCGCAAAATCCTGCCATCGTCGGCAAATACTACCGTGAGACTCTCGCCCTCACGAAAGCGGCGTTGGCGAATCTCAAGGATTTGGTGCCAGGATCAGAGGGACGCGGCTACGTGCTCGCTGGATTTGGCTGGCACCAAGGTTGGAACGATCGCATCAACGATAAGCACAATGCGGAGTACGAGAGCAACATGACACATTTCATTCGCGACATGCGGAAAGACCTTGGCGTCGAAAAACTCCCGTTTATCATCGCTGAGACTGGCATGAGCGGATTCGAAGAAAAACATCCTCGGGCTCTATCGCTGATGAAGGCTCAGGCCGCAGTCGCCGAGCGTGCGGAGTTCCAAGGCAACGTTGCTTTCGTTGGCACGCGAGCCTTTTGGCGACCGCAAGATCAGTCACCATCCGGACAAGCGTATCACTGGAACACAAATGCCGAAACCTATTATCTCATCGGCGAAGCCATGGGGAAAGCGATGCTAGGCATTTTGCCAGGCAACTAGGAGATGTTGCCAAATTTTTCGAGCATCCGATAGAGGCTTCTGCGAGCGATTCCAAGTTCTCTGGCGGCTTTGGCTTTGTTGCCTTGATTGCGACGCAATACTTCCGTAATGTGCATTTTGGAGATAGATTCCATTGGAATAGCATCCCCAATTCCCGTAAGATGCACTGTCTCCTGTTCAACTCTTGGCTGGCGAACTCCGTTGCGAAGTTCTGGCGGCAAATTGTGAAGATCGATGATGGAATCGTCTGCCAAAATCTTAGCTCGTTCCAGCGCATTGACCAGTTGCCGAATATTCCCGGGCCAAGTACTGGATTGAAAAAGTTCTTGAACACCTGGACCAAGTTTCCACTGGTCGCCAAGCACATGTTCCACCAGAAGAGGTATGTCATCGACTCGCTCCCGGAGCGGTGGAATCAAAATGGAAAGAACGTTGACACGATAATATAGGTCCTCACGAAATCGACCTGCTGCGACTTCTTTTGCCAAGTCGCGATTGGTGGCTGCAATCAGTCGAATTTTGACCTTGCGTTCTTTAATGGATCCAATCCTTCGCATGGAACCGTCTTCTAAAACGCGAAGCAGTTTCGCTTGGAGTCCGCCAGCCAACTCGCCGAACTCATCGATGAATACGGTTCCACCGTCCGCAACTTCGAATAGCCCAGGCTTGGAATCGACGGCACCGGTAAAGGCGCCTTTCTCATGCCCAAAAAGCTCGCTTTCGAGCAGTGCCTCCGGCAGTGCAGCGCAATTGATCACGACCAACGGTCTATCCGCAAGTGGGCTCTGAGCATGGATGGCGCGCGCAACCAATTCCTTGCCGGTTCCGCTTTCACCAAGGATTAAAACCGGTTTGTCGCTGGCGGCGATACGTTCGATGAGTCGCTTCACTTCCACGATCCCAGCGGATCTGCCGACAAGAGGCTTGTTCGACTGGGTTTGCGCTAGCTGTCGTTTGAGATGTTTGTTTTCACGTTCGAGAGATTGAGAATGCGAAGCACGCCGAATCAGAAGGTCAAGGTCATTTAAACCAAAGGGCTTTGGAAGGTAGTCGATTGCGCCTCGCTTCATC
>JAIPFP010000180.1 GCA_021736575.1 Pirellula sp.
AGATTGCCTCTGGATTGCCAACCGTTGCGCTTAGGCCGATACGCTGAACATCGTGACTTGAGTAGCGACGAATCCGCTCCATGACGCTCATGAGGTGAGCGCCGCGGTCGCTGCCAGCAATCGCGTGCACTTCGTCGATGATCACGAATCGAAGATCGCTGAACAACTTCTCTGCTGGTACCGACTGCGAAACCAACATCACTTCTAACGACTCGGGAGTTGTCATTAGAAGTTCAGCAGGATCCTTCAGGAACTTCTTCCGCTCGTTGGCCTGCGTGTCGCCGTGCCAGACGAACCGTCGAAGGCCGACCATTTCTGTGTACAAGTCAAGTCGGTGGGCTTGGTTGTTCAGCAACGCTTTGATCGGAGCAATGTATATCGCACCGACACCATGAATAACCTGTCGCTCAACAAGCTTCGAAAGTGTCGGAAAGATCGAGGCCTCAGTTTTCCCTCCTGCAGTAGGCGCAAGCACGACGGCGTTCTTACCTGCGAGAATTGCCTCGCCGGCCAACTCTTGCACAGGACGTAGGCTAGTCCAACCAAGTCGGGCAACAATGGCTTCTTGTAATCGAGGCGCAAACGAGGCAAACACGCTCACCAGGTATCCTCCGCAACTGCAAGCGAGTCGTCATCGTCGATTAGTTTCGGAGAGCCTGTGATGGCGTACTGCTCTTCTGCCGTCAGTTCTTGCGGCTCAAAACCATATTCGGTCATAGGGTCGTAATCGTCGTTCTCGTCAACCAAATCCAATTGCGTTACGAACTGCCGAAGGAACTGCCGAGGAACGACACCCACATCACCCTTGAAGCCCTTCGTGACCTCGGCCACCAATCGATCGATAAACTCGACGCTCACCTTCGATTCGATTTTGCTCCGGTCTTGCGCCGGATAGAGTTCACGCAGCTTGATCGCCACGCTTCTCAATCGCGGCTCATCAAATGGAGTTAGCTCCAGCTGCGCTTGCCGAAGGCTGGCGAAACGCCCTTGCTTCATGAACTGGATTCTCTCATGAAGCGGAGCGAGACCAGCGACGCCTTGGCGTGTGTCAAAAAACTCCGGGGTGCCGGTGAAGACCCAGAGCAGTCCTGGATAGGAACCAGCAGCGTCAGCAATCTGGCGAATCCCGTTGAGAGACTTATGCCGGGAATCCTTACGCATCCGAAGAATCGTCTCAGCCTCATCGATGGCAATCGTCAGTCCTTTGTAGCCAGCCGCCTTTACGATCGCCAAAACACCACGCAGATAGTCGAGCGCATCGCGACTGGTTATGTCACCTTTGATTCCAGCAAGCTTCTTCGCGTTTGCAGCCACGTTGCCGCTTCCGCAAAGCCACGAGATCAGTGATCCTGCATCGGCCAGATTACCCTCTTGCTTCAGATCGAAGATAGTTTGGATGACTCGAACAAAATCCTGCGGCGCTTTGCCCCCTGTCAGTGCAGCCAAATCCTCATCAATGCGTTTGCGGACCTTCTGGTCGAAATCGTCTGCCTCTTCGTCTTCTCCGCCGGCAATCAACGCATCTTCGACTTTTGCAATCCAGCGATCGAGAATGTCGCCCATTGCACCCCGAGGACAGACGTTGGTTCCCAGCTCGATCATCACTTTGCGATACACATCATCAAAACGATGAAAGCGTAGGTCATTGTCAGATACGACAACAAAGCTGGTCACAAAGCCTTTCTCCTGGGCATCCAGCAGAGTGAGCCTTGCCATGAAAGTCTTGCCGCAACCATATCCACCGCGAAGAAATTTGATCGTCCCCTCACCGTTGTGAGCAAGCTCTAGCTGGCGATCCATTTCGCCACGGAGCTTTTCAATCCCAACTGCAAATGCATCGATACCACGTTCGGGCACCAGCCCCTTACGCAGCGATTCAAAGATGTGTTGTATATCCCTATGTGTCATCGTTGTCATGATTAATCCGAATCCTTTGTTGTCTTGTAATCAGCCCTTTGCTCGCGGACGTATCGCTTGATATTGCCAACGACATCGATCCTTGCCTCAAACGGCGCACGAGCCGCATAGGATTCGAACTGTGTGGCAAAGCGACGAGCCTTGCGAGGGCCACCAAGTAGGTTTTGAGCCTCTTCGTCTGTCACAGTACCGTGTTTCTCGAGGTGATTGAAGAACCTCTTTACCCCTTCGTCCTCAAATTCGTTGACCCAAGAATCCGCTGCGATTTCAACGGCGACGGGCTCTTTCTTGACTTCTGATTTTTGTGCAGGCGATGAGTGTCCAACCACAGTTACCGTGAACCGATCAGCGACGATTACGGGCTGAACATCGGCTTCAGCAGCGGGATGATAGAACTCGACGCGCGAGCGCGTATCCTTATTACCTGATAGTCGGAAGAATAGCTCAAAGGGCGATCCCACTTTCGCGATCACAGATCGAGACTTTAACTGTGCTTCACCTCGAACCTGACAAAGTTCAAGAGTCACATCATCTTCTTCGACAACTCTCAACCCAACTTCCACCAAAAGGTCTTCCTCGAAACCTAGACTGTTGTGCTCGCTCGCTAGTTTCAAAGTTGCACTCACACAGTGCCAGCCTCCAACTGGATCCAGACGCTGGACATTGGAAAACTGAAACTTGAGATTTTGTCCGCCAAGAGCGATGCGGTGGCTGATGGTGATGACAGGGATCAGTCGCTCCTGCAACGAATTACCACCATGCAGATAGTTCAACGATTTGTCGCCAATGTCGAACGCCGCTGACCGTCATTCACTCTCACAGCGATCGAACCAGGCCCGCGCGTCGTGCTGGCGAGATCATCAAGCAATGCTTGCGGAGTCATGGACTGGCGAACCTTGGCAAGGCACTTTTCAATCGCAGTTTTCAGTGAAGCGAACTCATTCGGGATTACGACCGGTGTCGGCAGCTTCATTTGCTGCAATTGCGTCAGGACCTCGGTCGCTTGACGATTTAAACTGTGAAAGTGAGTTTCCACAGCGTCGGCGATCGCTCCCATGTCTCGCTCGAGCTTAAGATTGAACTCCTCCTCGAAGAACTTCCGGATCTTATTGATCTGGTTCGGATTGATGTCGCTTTCGTCGGCTGGGAAGAAATCGGCGCGACGGAAGTCACGATCACCACTGAATAGAGCTTGCGTTCCCACATCCCGAAGCGAGTTAATCTCAGCTCCACCATCCGACATCTGCACCTTGATCTTCGATGCCCGAATTAATCCAGCGACACAAGCCTTACAGTGCACCCGCGCGACCAATCATGGCGACCGTTCGGTCTTTTTTCTCTGGGTTCGCTTCAACGAACTCGGAGATGATTTTGCTGCAGTCGGCCGCGATACCATCAGGCCCTTCGATCAATGGCCCAACGCGATCCTTCAAATACTGGAGGCCGCGCGCTGGGTCGTTGTGGAATAGGGCCTTCTCCATCTTGATCATGCTCTCCGCCCACTCTTCGCCCTGTGCTGCGATCCGATCCAGGAGGAGCTTCTGAAGATTGATGGAAAGCACATGCCAGCCATGTTGTCGCAGCTCGTCAGTTAACCGACGAACCTCGTTTCGCAAGTTGAACTCTTCAGCGGGATCGTAACAGAGGATGGCAAATCGATAGTTGCGCATCGTACTGATGCGTGGACCATCCTTTTGGATCAAGTCCTCGCGTAGCGCCTCAACGACATCTGTGAGTGCTGAATGGTTGAAGAGAGGCATGCTCATTGTGAGACTCCTTCAGCTACCGGAGCATCAACAATTCCAAGAGCCGCAGCCCAATCGAGCATGGTCGGGTACTGCCACTCGAAACTGATCAGCTCGCCTTGACGACGGAAGCCAAGGTGTTCGATCTTGCGAAGGCGGCGTATGGCTTCCTCTGAATCGATTCCTACTGAAGCTAGATATCCATTTGCTGGATTCCGGTGCACAGGGATATCTCCCTGCTCAGCCCATTTTCGGAGCGTGTTCTGTGCGACGCCAAGTATTTGGGCCGCCTCTGCGGTTTTCACGTATTCGCTCAGATTTTTCATGCGATTAGGTCCTAGAGCCATCGGGCTAGTCTTCATAGTCTAGCAAAGTCTTCAACTTGGCGATACGATACTCGTACCTATTATGGGTATTCTGATCGCTCGAATCTCCGCAACAGTGAGGGAAACTGAATGTTCCGAATTTCGATTGTGGTGGCGCTCAGCATGGTAGCTGCCTCAATGGCCTCAACTGCACTGGCATCTGACAATGTTGATGTGGCGACGACGCCTAAGAACCGCGTTAATCATATGAGGGAACTGGTAACCTTTGCTGTCGATGAACTCGATGAAACCGCAACTTCTGATGCCAAGAAGAACGCCGTGCTTTTCCTCATGCGAGTTGCGTGGCATGAAGGAGCGCAGCTCACGGCTCGGCGTCAAAATGGTGGCGGACCCGGTAGGAGTTTCTTTCAGTTTGAGTCAGCCAAGGCGAAAGATGGGGTCGACTATGCCGTAACGAAGAAAGTCATCGGCGACCTAGCTGCTGCGGGAGGGTCGACTTCGAAACGCGTTGAAGATTCCGCCAAAGACTTGGTTCTCGGTTCACCTTGGCCCAACGGAGGATTAATTGAAAAGCTGCTCGGTGGTGAGGATGAAGCAGTCGACCTATTCGGCATCTACTTGGCTAGAATTTCCTTGAAACGCATTCCATCTTCCATTCCCACGGATCTCGATGGTCAGGCTGAGTACTGGGCCAAACATTGGAAAGTGAAGTTTGACTCTGACGCCGATCGCACTGCAAAGATCAAGCAGTTCAAGGACAACGCAACAACTTTGGATACGCATCTATAATCTTCACCAGCGTGGCGGAAGCAACCGCGATTCCTTAATCTTCATCACAAGCCCAGCTCACGTTATCACGTCATGTCAACACAACGCTACTCAGTAACGCCCCATCCAATTGAAACATTGCTCACCTGGGTTAAGTCTGGTGAAATTGCCATTCCAGAGATTCAGCGTCCGTTCGTTTGGGAGGCTACCAAAGTGCGGAATCTTTTGGACTCCCTGTATCAAGGGTATCCAGTTGGATACCTGATTGCTTGGCGCAATCCAACGGTGAAGTTGAAGGATGGGACATCCTCGGCCGGAAAACGAATATTGATCGACGGTCAACAACGAGTGACTGCACTCATGGCCTGCTTGCTGGGGCGCGAAGTACTGACGAAGGATTATGAGACAGTTCGCATTCGGATCGCTTTTCATCCACAGGACGAGCGTTTTGAAGTTGCAAACCCAGCTATCAAGAAGGATCCTGCCTGGATAAGCGATGTAGCAGCCGTTTTCTCGCCTGATGCAAGTCTGACCGAGCTCACTGACGACTATGCAGAACGCAACCCCAACGCAGATCGGAAACTCGTCTCCCGAATCCTTGAGAAGTTGCGAAAGATCATCAACAACCACGTTGGAGTAATCGAGCTAGCTGAAGATCTCGACATTGAGACGGTTACCGAGATTTTCATTCGCGTGAACTCTGCTGGAAAAGAGTTGTCGCAAGCAGATTTTGCCATGTCGAAGATTGCGGTGAACGAATCGTATGGTGGCAATCTCCTTCGCAAAGCGATTGACTACTTCTGCCATCTCGCAGTTGCACCGGAGTTCTTCTCTGCGATCGAGAAAGGCGACAAGCAGTTTGCAGCCTCCGACTTTCTGCAGCAGATGAAGTGGTTGAAGGACGTGAATGATGACCTTTATGATCCCACTTACACGGACATGCTACGCGTTGCCTTTACGTCGGAATTTGGCCGTGGAAAGCTGCAGGACTTGGTCGCTTTACTTTCTGGCCGCAACTTTGAGACCAAACAATATGAAGATGCCATCGCTGAAGAATCGTTCGTAAAGCTGAAGAAGGGCATTCAGGCTTTCATCAACAAGACCCACTTCGACCGCTTTACGATGATCCTGCGTTCGGCGGGGTTCATCACGAATGATCTCATCTACGGACGCAACGCAGTGAACTTTGCGTATATCCTGTACTTGAAAGGCCGATCGCAAGGGATACCTGCTGACGACATCGAGCGTTTAGTACGTCGTTGGTATGCGATGTCAGTGTTGACTGGACGCTACACCGGATCGCCAGAAACGGCTTTTGATTTAGACATTCGCCAGATCGAGTCCCGCGGGTTGCAATCGTACGCATCATCCGTGTTGGAGAACGAACTCCCAGAAACATTTTGGACGGGTATGCTACCTCAGTTGATGGATACTTCGTCGGCGCTGAGCCCATATTTTTTGTGTTACAAAGCGGCTCAAGCTAAGCTGGGCGATAAAGGGTTTCTATCCAGAGACATTACAGTTCGCGATCTGCTGCTCAATCGTTGCGATGTCCACCACTTCTACCCAAGGAACCTCTTAAAGAAGCAGGGGCTTACCCGTGGTAGATACAATCAGATTGCCAATTATGTGATCGCTCAAAGCGAGATCAATATAGCTATTGGTGACAAGCCGCCTCAATCGATTGCCGAAGCCCTACAGATTCAATGCACTGGCGGAGCGAAAAAATACGGTGGGATTACCGACTTGGCGGAGCTGCAAGCGAATTGCAGCGTCAATTGTATTCCTGATGCTTTTCTCGCTGGCCAAGACCTGAACTACGACGAATTCCTGGAACAGCGGAGGAAGTTGATGGCGTTAAGAATAAAGAACTGGATTACGACGCTTTAGCAAGGAGGAATGGTGATGAGCGAGCATGTTTTTGGTGGAGAATGGACCCGCGAGAAACTCGAGCGTGTTAGCAAGTATTTGAAAGCGTACACGACGATATTCAATGTCAACGAGCGCGCAAAATACTTCACGACATACTTTGTTGATGCATTTGCGGGGACTGGGGATCGGACAGACTCAAGTACACCAGACCCCAGTGAAACTCCTTTGCTTGAAATCGAATCTGATCCCGAGTGGGCTGAACTACAAAAGGGCAGTTCGCGAATCGCACTCGAGGTTGAGCCAGGCTTCGATCGGTACCTATTCATCGAGCACAGCAAGAAACGCGTTGCTGAACTGGAGAAATTGAAGGCTCTTTATCCAGGTCGTGCGAGCAATGTACTCATCGAACACGGGGATGCTAACACCGTTCTAACGAACTGGTGCCGACAAACAGACTGGCAGAGTCATCGCGCGGTTGTGTTCCTAGATCCGTACGGTATGCAGGTTAATTGGTCAACGATCGAGGCAATTGCGGCAACCAAGGCAATCGACCTGTGGATTCTTTTTCCAATCGGCCAGGCAGTAAACCGTTTACTTGTCAACCGAAAGCCACCACCGGAAAACTGGGCTAATGCCCTTACGAGAACTTTCGGTGAAGATGCGTGGCGACAACGGTTCTACAAGAAAACCGTTCAGCAATCTCTATTCGGAGATGAAGAACTCGAAACAAAGACCGCTGACTTTGCGGATATTGAAGCTTACTTTCTAGAGCGACTAAGCTTGGTTTTTGAGAGCATAGCCAAGAACCCCTTGTTGCTGTTCAATTCTCGTGGAACGCCGATCTACCTGCTTTGTTTTGCCGTGGGCAATGAAAAGGGCGCACCGACTGCCGTTCGGATGGCACAAGACATTCTTCGCCCTTAGGCGATTGCTGCGACCGTCGAGCGAGTCTCTCGTGGCAAGTTTAAGCTTGCCTCCAATTCACGACGAACTGCTAGCTGTGGGATTGGCTGACGTATCACTGTCGGATATTCATCATAGGTTCTGCCATCCAGCTCGCGCCCATGTCGAGACTTTCTTACACCTCCCCACTGCTTGAAGAAGAACGGAACATTCTGTTTCTCGCATTGCGCTCGGATCGAAGTGACCCACTCGACTCGCATTGGCCTAGCCCCGTTCCCGCTCTCGCCGCCCACAATTACCCACTGCATGCCTTTGAGATTGAGCGGGCCCAAGTCTTCAAGTAGCGGCTCAATGGAAAGGAAATTCATCTTTGCTTTTGCATCACGCAATTGCTGAATTCTTGGCACACCCGACTTCTTGTTTTCGACGCTAGTGCCCCACCAAATGTGTTCCAGCTTGGCTGCGAAGCTCAGCTTGGTTTTCAACAAATCTCGCAAGCGTTCAGCTCGTTTAGTCAACACTTGGTAGATATGCCAGTTGGCAGTTGCCATCACTTTAGCAACTTGGACTATATAGTCGTCTGGGACATCTTCATGAAACAGATCGCTCATCGAATTCACGAAGACCATCTGTGGCTTTGTCCAATGAAATGGCTCTGGCAATTTGTGTGGTACGAGGCGAAGGTCGAACCCGAACTCAAACGGATTGCCTGGGACTCCGCGAAAGCGTTCGGCAAAAGTCTCCGCATAACAGTGCTTGCAGCCAGCGCTTATCTTCGTGCAACCGCGCACTGGATTCCACGTAGTGTCTGTCCACTCGATTTTGGAGTTCACGCTCATCATTTATCTCCTTGCAACATAGCTACGGGGAATCGCAATTCAGGGAATACATTTTTTTCAATGCGGTGACAAGTTTGGTCCTTCGGTCAACTACCAATCAAAAGCTAGCAAAGCGAGGCTTGTAAAACCACCGAGCTGGTCATCAGTACTTGGTAGCCCTGCTGTTTCTCCAGGATCGCCGTTGTAAGCTCCAATCGGTCATTTTGGCGATGTTTCTCACTGAGCGTTCAATTGGAACCGCAAAAGTGGTCACAGAATCTCCAAAAAACAAGATCTCTTCCTGAATGTCTGGTGCAAGCAAGTTCAAATCCATGATCTGGGTAAGCCGAGCACGACTGACATGGCCAACTCGTGCGAGCTCAGCTTGGTCGGTAACCTGGCCGCTCTTGATCAAGTGATCGAGGCGGATGGCGAGGGCCATCATCTTTGTGATGCGAGGTAAACGGACTGGTACGGGTTGCTCGGGCTGCGTTCCGGCTTCGACGATTGTCTTGGCGGTTCGCTTGCCGGATTTGAACTCCAGTTTGTGCTTGGCGGTTAGCATGAGGTGGCGCTCTCTTTACTTTGTTGTTCTTGGTTAAATGTCCTGATTCCGATTGGGTGGTAAGAGATCGAAAGTTCCTTACTGTGACCGTCGTACTGAATCGAGTCGACGATCTGGTGGATGGCTTTGGCTCGCTCGGCCGGCGATAGTGCTGTCCAAACTTCGTCGAATCGTCCCAGCGCATCACGGACGTCCGACTCGTCGATCAACAGACTCGATACCGCCGTCATCTCGTCAACGATCTCCGTTACTCGTTGTTCCTTCTCGCGATTCTGTTCTTGGATCTCGGCAAATGCCGTTTCGTTTGCTCCGTCGGCGATCGCTTGGTTCAGTCGCTCGTAGTGGCCAAGGATTGCACGGTCCAACGCGTTCTTTTCTTTTTTGAGTTGTTCTACGGTTGTCTGGGTTTGGACGCGACTCTGGGCCAACGTGTCTTTAACAACGCCAGGATCTTGGCCAACGCGTCGGATTTGGTCGATCACGAAATCTTCGATCTCAGCAGCTGGTAGTGATGGTGATGGGCAAATTGCCCAGCCTTGCTTTTGAGCCCATCTTAAAACCCTAACGCTCGTCCGCTACGGCAAAGGCTACCCCGAAGAAACGCAGGCCAAGGTGAACGCCCTGTTGCCCAAGGTGGAAGTAGGCATTGGCGAGTCATTGAACTTAATTCGTTTTCTGCAATATTCAGCCAAGTACCGTGCGCTCAACTGGCTGCCCGCTGGCTACATCGTAGTCTGGCCGGAGGTCCGATAGGTCTGTCAAGATCCGGTTCTCCATGCAGAATGCGGACCTCTACAGCTTCTGGTTCGGCCAATGAACTTAGGAAACTACCAACAACAAGGAGAAAGCATGAAGATGAGACAATCCCCCTGGCGATCCAGGCGTTTGTGGACACTTGTAGCGACAATCGTGCTCACCCTGGCGGTTCCGAGCATGTGTGAAGCAGGCGAAACGACGCGGCAGCTTCGGAAAGAGGATGGAATGGCGCCGTCGGTAATCACGAATCCCGGCGCGAAGTTTCAGGACGATGCGCGTCCCGGCGCAATGATCATCGGAATGGATCGCACGCCAAAGGGGCGCATCTGGGGTTGCTGGACAGGCACGGGCGACAAGCCAGATGGGTATTTCCTGCTCGCGACGAGCGACGACGATGGCGCGACTTGGTCGAAGCCGCGGATGGCGGTCGGCGCACGCTCTGACGCTTCGCAGCAACTCAGCGGCGCGCTGGTGGGGAACCTGTGGGCCGATCCGAAGGGACGCTTGTGGCTCTTCTTTGACCAGCAGCTCGGCGATCCGCAGAAGCGCATCACGAACTGGTTCATGCGCTGCGATGATCCCGACGCGGCGGATCCTGCGTGGAGCACGCCCGTTATGTTTGCGGAGGGCTGTACGCTGAACAAGCCGACCGTGCTCAAGGATGGCGCATGGCTGTTGCCAGTGTCCGACTGGCACCGGAAGACGGCGCGCGTGTTTGCCTCGACCGACGAAGGCGCGTCGTGGACGGAACGCGGCAGCGTGCAGTTCCCAATGTGGCAATTCGACGAGCACATGATGATCGAACTGAACGATGGCCGCCTCTGGATGCTGGCCCGCACTTCGGGCCAGCCGCACGAGAGCTTTTCCAGCGATGGCGGCAAGACCTGGAGCAAACCGAAGCAAGCGGCGACGGTGGAGAGTGTGAGCGCCCCCTTCTTCCTGCGCCGGCTGAAATCAGGCCGCATCTTGCTCGTGAAGAACGGCCCGGTGAACGTGCGGCTGCCGCGCCGCTCGAGCATGACGGCTTTTCTTTCGGACGACGAAGGCAAATCGTGGAGCAAGGGTCTGCTGCTCGATGAACGCGCCGATGTTTCGTATCCCGATGGTTTCGAGTCGCCCGACGGCCTCATCCACATTCTCTATGATCGAAACCGCCACACGGATGCGGAAATCCTGATGGCGAAGTTCCGCGAGGAAGATATACTCGCAGGCAAAATCATTTCCAAGGACGCCAATCTGCGGATGCTCGCGAACAAGGCGCTAGCGCCCCATCTGCCCATGCCGATCACACCCGATCCGAAGTGGACCGCGCAAGGCATCGAGGACGCGAAGCAGGACTTCAGGAGCATCCCCTACGACGGTGTCACACCGAACAAGATGGTCTGCGACACCACGCTGCGTCAGTTGCCGGACGGTTCATGGATTCTCTTCATCCTCGCCGGTGGCGACACCGAACCGAGCCCGCTCAACTACACGGGCATCACGCGCAGCACCGACCAAGGCAAAACATGGACACCGCTGGAGCGCTTCGATGTCGGCTTCCCCCGCGAGGGAAAGACGATCGGCCAGGGTCCGACCGAGCTCATGATCCTTGGCCAGCGCAGCACGCTGTTTTTCTCCACGCACTCGAAGCACTGGGCGAATGACTGGCGATCGTGGTTCCTCACCAGCGACGATTCCTTCAAGACGTGGAGCAAGCCGCAGGAAGTGCCGGGCCGGCTCAAGGAACGCACCTTCATCCGCAAGCACATCGTCTGCAAAGACGGCCGCATCATGATTCCCTTCCAGCACTACATCGGCCCCGATGACGAGCAGGACAAGACGCCGCTCGACCGCGCTTTCACCAATCCACGCAACGGTGTGCTCATGAGCAGCGACGGTGGCAAGACATGGACCGAGCACGGCAACATCCGCCTCACGCCGAACGACCGCTACTTCGGCTGGGCCGAGAACGATCTCTTCGAGCATCCCGATGGTCGTATCACGATGGTCATCCGCGCCGACGGGCTCGGCGGGCTGCTGTTCAAAGCGGAGTCAAACGACGGCGGCAAGACCTGGCCGGAGTTTGCCAGCACCACGCCCATCCCGAATCCCGGCAGCAAAACCACGCTTTATAATCTCGGCGGCGACAACGTGGCCATCTTGCATAATCCCAACAGCAAGCATCGCAGCCCGATGGCGCTGTGGATCAGCTTCGACGGCATGAAGACGTGGCCATACCAGCGCGTGCTCCAGCAGGAATCCGTGGATGGTCTGAAGGGCCGCATGAATTACCCCGACGGCTTCGTGAGCGCCGACAAGCAGTGGCTCCACTTCGCGTTCGACGACAACCGCCACCGTGCCGTACATTACTCGGCGAAACTGCCTCCTCTTCCCTGAGCACGCTCATGAAACGCTTCTTCGACTGGTTCAACAATCTGTATCCCGTGTGGCTCGTCACGCTGGCCATCATCGCGTTTTTCAAGCCACCGGTGATGCTGTGGTTCACCTCGGACTGGATCTTTTGGTCGCTCGCGGCCTCGATGCTGGGCATGGGGCTCACTTTGAGCCTGGAGGACTTCAAAGCGGTCGGCCGCATGCCCGGAAGTGTCGCGCTGGGCCTCATCGCGCAATACACGATCATGCCGCTCGCGGGTTGGGCCACAGCGAAGATGTTGCATTTGGAGCCCGGACTCGCCGTCGGAATCATCCTCGTGGCGAGCTGCCCCGGCGGCATGGCGTCGAACATGATTTCCTACCTCGCCCGCGCGAACGTGGCGCTTTCGGTCGTGCTCACACTCTTCTCCACGCTTCTCGCCTTCTTTTTCACGCCGATGTGGACCAAGGCCCTCGCGGGCGCCTATGTGCCGGTGGATGTGTGGGGTCTCTGCCTCTCCGCACTGCAACTCACCATCGCGCCCGTGGTGCTCGGCGTGCTCATTCGGTGGAAACTGCCGCGCACGGCGGATCGCATCGGGGCAGCGGGACCGACCATCGCGGTGGTTGCGTTTGTGTGCGTCACCGGCGGCATCGTCGCAGCGAGCGCCGATGCCATCGCGAAGAACTTCGGAGTGTTGGCTCTCGCGGCGCTGGTGTTGCACGTCATTGGCTTTGGCATTGGCTATCTCATCCCAAAAGTGCTGCGCTATCCGGAGTCCGTCGCCCGCACAGTCAGTATCGAAGTGGGCATGCAAAACGGCGGCATGGCGGCCTCGCTCGCACGCCTGCACTTCGCCAGCATGCCGCTCGCCGCCGCGGCGGG
>JAIPFP010000008.1 GCA_021736575.1 Pirellula sp.
GAATTTGGCACCTAATTCACCATCTCCACTTGGCCTGGATACCCTAAACAAGCCAGAATAGGATTACGCATCCCGGGACAAGCGATCCAGCAAAAGGCATTGCAAATGACGTTCGACATGACACTTCGAGGTTTAGTGCACGACGCCACGATTACCGCAATCTGGTTTCGGGCTCGTTTAACGCATCGCATTGCGATTGCACTAACTCTCCTCTTGCTTTCCGGTACAGGGCTTTCCGGGGTTGGGTTATGCCAAGTTTCAAAACCCAAAGAATCCTCGAACGCGAACACCGATTCGATGGCAGTTCGTATCTCGCAACTGATCGAGCGACTCGCCGACCCCAACTATTCAAGCCGTATTAACGCTCAAGCGGAATTGGAGAGAATTGGCGTTGTGGCTCTCGATCAATTGCATTCTGCCAGTTTTCATCCTGATCCACAGATCGCAGCTGTTGCTCGATACATCGTTCAAAGCAACCAATTTACTTGGGCTTGGGAAACCGACACGCAAAGTGTCCGAAAAATTCTGCTCAACTACGGTAGCTCACAACATGCCGAAAAGTCCGCCTATATCGACCAACTCCAACGACTTGAACACGACGAAGGATTCGCGGCGCTATGCCGACTGGTTCGTTATGAGACTCAAAGCGGACTCGCGAAACGCGCCGCTCTTGTCTTGATGCGAAGCAAGCCTATCGTCGAACAATCCGCAGAAGCTCGCAAAGAATCTCTCCGTAACTCAATCGTAGGCGGGCAAAGCACAGCCAGTCGATGGGTCCTGAAATACGCTTCCTCATCCGTTCCATTCGACTTGGATTGGTGGAGAAAAACGCTCGACGAAGAACTGAGCTTACTCCAAAAAAACACCGGTGAAACAAGCCTCGAGTTGGTCGCAGACTTGCATCGCTGGGTCATCGAGCAGATTTCGGAAACTCCAGATTTGCGAGATCAAGCGTTGGACATGGGAAGGTCGTTGCTGACCCTCGGTAAATCCGTTCCAACGCTGGACTCGATGATCGGGAATCGAACCAATCAAGCAAACGAGTTTGCTCAGTGGGCTTTGAAAGTGAAATTGCCAGAACTTGTTCAAGAACAACACTCCAAACTCCCTCAATCGACCCTGACCCGGGAATTCCTTTTTGGATATCTTCTCGCCGAAAGTTTCATGCTGCAAGGCAAAACGGAATTGGCAAATAAAGTCGCGCAGTCATCACTCCGACAGGTATCGTGTGATGAACTCGGTAACGAACGCAAACGAAACGATCTTGGATCTCGCGACCCAATTCGCAATGCCCTGGATTTAGCGTTTGAACGACGAAATGTCGGTGACCTTGAACGGCGAGCGTATCTCGCAGACCTTTTGAAAGAAAGAGGCCAGTTCGCATGGGCCGAGTCCGAGTACATGCTGGCGATCTACAAAAACGAGAATTACCAACTCAAAAAAACCAAACCGAAATCCGCGAACCAAGATCCAGACAGCGACCCCAACGCCCAAGAAAAAAAAGACGAAGGAGTCGAGTTAGATGCCAAAAACCTTGCCAACGCTCCTTTCGACCTAACTCTGAATGCCACGATCGTTGTGATGTGGAAACTTTCGGAAATGCTCCAGTCACAATCAAGGCACAATGAAGCGGCCAACGTTCTTGAACCGTTCGCTGAACGCTTCAACAACGAACCCATGTTCAAACGTCAGCTAACCGAAAGCTCTCGACTGTCGGATAACCTGATGTCGAGCTATCACCTTTATCGCGGCGATGAAGCTCGTGAAGAAGGCGAAATGGAAAAGGCGAAAGAACACTATTGGAATTCCATCGGCCATAGTTCGGATAATGTCGACGCGCTGATCGGACTCTACAAGATTTCCATGTCCGAGAAAGAACAGGCCAAACGTCTCGCCAAACTCAGAGAAATCATCAGCGAAATCCGAATGGAGATTCGGGACACGAGCGAAGCTTTGAAGACATCGAGCAGCATTGAGCACTCGTTCTTTCTAAGCAAATTAGCAAACCACTGCAATACGCTTGCATGGGTTGTCGCAAACACCGAAGGGAGCAAAGAGGAAGCCCTTTTCCTGAGCCGAAAAGCATGCACACTCAGCCCGGAAAGCGCTGAGTACCTGGATACATTGGCCCATTGCTACGCCGCCATGGGAAAATACCAAGACGCAGTCCAACAACAGCGCCGGGCAGTCGAAATCAAACCGCATCACCCTGAACTCAAGAAAGCTCTCTATCACTTCGAAACAAAACTTCGCGATTCAAAGTAGCTGAGGAAAAGGTAAACTGTGCAAGGAGACGATCGCCGCCATTGTTCGTTCCCTGTGAGGCTTACCATTTCACCGGAGCAACTATCTCGGTCCTGAAACATAATTATTTTCGCGCGCGATATTCTGCGTTCGTTGCACCGCTCGTCGACATCAACCGCAAGCAAATTCACTATGATGATCAACAAAGTCGGGCGCTTGACGGGAGCGTGTTCCGGCCAAGAAAACTGTTTGGTCACATCTGCGACAAAGTGGTGTGGCTAAACTTGTGACAGTGCACTTTTTCGGCAGAGCTAATTCAACATCTCACTCCGCTAAAAGTAGTGAAACCAACAAAATGGAAACCAACAAAATGGAAACCATCGCGCAATTGAACACGATCACTATCGTTTCCCGCAGCATTGAGCCTCAGCAGGTGAATTTTTTCCAAAAACCGGTTTTCACGCTCCTTCTTCAAAACACCTCTACGGAGATGGTCACCGTACTACCCGAAACCGAGTTGTGGGTCGTTGATTATCCAAGTGATAACGATCGCGGATTCAGGTCCACGGTTGAGACTGCGATCCACATCCAAGGAAATTCTGTGGGATTGCTGCGATTTCTCCCGACCTCGGTATCCAATCCCGAAATAAATTCTGGAAGTTTTCCACTGCGACTGACTCTTCGGATTCAAACCGGCGCGACTATCCTATCAACCACAGTTGTCTGTACTGACAACTCAGTTCGCGTCCAGGGTAGCGGCGGCCTCCAACCGATCGAAACAGTAGGTTTCTTTTCTCGCCGTGAAACGCTGATCGTACCTCCGGAAGGAGCATACGAAGATTTTTCGGTAATTATGAATGATATGTTTCCTGTCGATATTGAAATCGAGTGGCAGCAGATGGAAGAGGGCTGGCAGGTGGTTTCGGACGACGGCGTCGATTTGACGGCAACAGGTTCCATGATTTTGCGACAGGTCCGGACAAGGACGACATTCGGGATCTGGGTTTATCCAAGTCCCGAATATCCTCCAAATCAGTTGGTCGAACTTGGAACCTTGATTGTCAGACGTTGTCCGTTGTCGAGACCCTCAGGCGGTCTTGGGACCTGCATTGGTTCGGGAGGCGCTTTGCGGGCAATCATCCCAACGAGTTCCGCAGTTATCCTCAGCGACCTTTCACTATTTCCACAGGAAGATCTTGTGGTCAAACCCGGAGGGACATTCCAGATTTACGGCACTTTGAATAATCCTTTCCTTCACAACGTGTACATCGAAGGTCCCGCTGGCGCCAATTCGTTCCTGAATGGCACGAATGTCAGTAGGTACGTCAGCTTCAAGCGACTTACGATGTTCAGGTTAGGTGCAGACCAGACAGAGACGGTTTACTGGGATTTTCAGGTCGAAGACTATGCACCGGCGGGTATCTACACGATTCAGCCATTTTTGAGATCCAGAGTTTGGTACGACAGACCTATATGGGATAGGCGAGCACCGATCGAAACAGCGATTAACGACAGCGACCCGCAGACCAACCTCTTTGTACAAATTGAAGTTAAGCTGCCCTAAAGATCGGGTAACTGGAGGTAGTCCGGGAGTTGAAGCCATCCCAAGACGCAAGCAGAAAAGGTGGCAAGCAGAAAAGGTGTCAGAGCAGAAAAGGTGTCCGGAACCGTTTATGGACAATATGGTTAGAGGATCATATATTGGAAACGCTATGGACCTGCCATTGCGCCGCGTTTGACATCCCAGCCAAGTACGAAGTCGCAGTGATCAGGCAGGGCTCGTCTGCTACTGCTTCCACATCGAGACGCATCGCCGACTGGCCATTCGGACCGTCTGGTACGACAGCCGCTGAGGCTTTTACTCCGTTCTGCTGCTCGATCTGCCACTCTGCGATCCCATCAGCGAAATCGCCATTGACCATCATTTCATCGATAGTGTCGCTAGCTAGCGGCAAATTGGAAACTACCAGATGTAGATTGGGACCGTCTGTCCCGATCCGTGGTTTGGACGGGACAAATGGTCCCATCCTACGATGTTATGACAGTTAGAACGACGCAAGGAAAATGGTCTGTTCGCGATCCGGGCCAACCGATAGCACCCCGATCGGCACCGAGATGAGTTCGGAAATCCGATCGATGTAGCGTCTTGCGTTTGTGGGGAAGTCTTCCAGCTTGCGAACATTCGAGACATCGGTGTTCCAACCAGGTAACGTTTCATAGATAGGTTTGCAAAGCCGCAAGTCTTCGGCAAGGCAAGGAAAACGACTGATTCTCTCGCCTCGCAATTCGTACGCAACGCAAATCTGCACTGTATCGAAGTAGCTGAGCACATCCATCATCATCAAGGACAGATAGTGGATACCGCTCAGGCGCGCGGTATAGCGTACCGCAACGGCATCGAACCATCCGCAACGGCGAGGTCGGCCTGTGGTGGTTCCGTACTCGCGTCCAATTTCGCGGATCTTTTGTCCAGTCTCGTCGATCAATTCTGTTGGGAAAGGGCCACCGCCGACGCGTGTCGAATATGCCTTGGTAACACCGATCACGTTGGTAATCCAGCGAGCGGGCACTCCCGATCCTGCAGACACACCGACTCCAGAAGCGTTGCTGCTGGTTACGAACGGGTACGTCCCATGGTCGATATCGAGCAACGATCCTTGGGCTCCCTCCATCAGCAATCGCTTGCCCGCGTCAAGCTCATCGAGCAAGTAATTGGTTGAATCGGCGGCTAGAGATCCTAACGAATTAGCCCACATGTGACATTGTTGAAGTACTTTGTCGGTATCAAGCAATTCGAGATCGCTCGGGTCTGCAATGGGCGCCAACATATGCCGTTTGGCGGCAGCCGTCTCAGTGATTTTGATTTTGAGTTGATCGCTTGACAAGTCGGCGATGCGAATGGCATGCGTTCTGCCGACTTTGTCTCGATAGCACGGACCGATTCCACGGTTTGTGGTGCCGATGCTTTCACCCGCTACCATGGCTTTGTTGGTAGCTTTGTCCTCGACGAAATGCCAAGGCATGACGACGTGGGCCCGCTCGCTGATCATCAAGTTTTTGCGAGGCGTAATACCTCGAGCTTCCAACCCTTCAAGCTCCCTAATCAGCATATTCGGTTCAATAACAACCCCAGGTGCGATAACATTCGTGATCCCGCCGGCCAAAATCCCGGAGGGCACATGATGAAGCTTGTAGACCTCTTTACCGCACACAACGGTATGTCCTGCGTTAGCGCCCCCTTGGTAGCGAACGACGATGTCGTGTCGGGGAGCGAGCAAATCGACGAGCTTGCCTTTGGCTTCGTCTCCCCATTGAAGTCCGATTACACAGGTCGCTGCCACAGAAGTCTTTCCGAATCCAAATAGGACTTTGAGGATAAAAAACACAGGCCCGGCGCGAAAGCGAGGGGGTTGAAGAACCTCTTCTTAATCGCACATCGGGCCAATAAACCAATTTACATAGAGTCTAGAAGGGAAACACGAGATTGGTCAAGCCGAGAAAGCGTCGGTTACGCTCTCTACCTATTCGGCAGAGGCAAAGAGACACAATTCTTCTGAACTTAAATGAAAACACAACTTGAGACCCAGTCGTTGTCGACTACAATATTGTAGAAATTTGCATTTTGCTCTTATATCGGCGATTTTACGGACCGCCCATGTTGAGATCGTGACGCCAGAAGTATGAATAAACCCTACAATCTTGTGCGAGATAATCTTTCTCGGAAAATCGCCCAGTTCGTGGCTTTTCGAATCGAAAATCAAAGCTACGCCTTTCGAATCGAACAGATTCAAGAGATTGTTATCTTAGACCAAGTTACCAAGACGCCTCAAGTCCCAGACTACGTCGAAGGGGTAGCCAATCTACGTGGATCGATTATTCCCATCATCAATCTGCGAAAACTGTTTGGTCTCGAAATCAAACCGGTCGATGAAGACACTCGAACAATTGTCGTTAACGTAGGCTCCCGAACGATCGGATGCACCGTAGATACCGTCTCCCAAGTCGTCCGAATTGCCGCCGATGATATCCATCCCGCCCCAGAAACCGTCACGGGCCACGGCGCGAGTTACATCGCCGGCTTTGCCCGAGTTAAAGAGCAACTGATTGTCCTTTTAGAAGTGGACGAGTTGCTTGATCCACAAAAACTTGCTCACGTGAGTCAGTCGACGTTACCAGATCTAACAAAAACCTAGCCAAGACTTGAATTCGACATCCTTGAGAAACTTTGGAGCGCCAGCCCATGGCAGATATGAATAGCGACAAAACGACGACAGCGAAAACGCGTGCCAGGAAGTTGCCTGCCGTACCTTCCGATTCAAAATTGCAAAACAGCAGCCGAGTCGAGGGGGCTCATTCAACCAAGGTGGAAATGTTCGACGCTTTCAACCGGTCGATGGCGATCATCGAGTTTAATGTTGATGGCACCATTCTTTGGGCAAACAGCAATTTCCTGCAAACGGTTGGTTATTCTATTGACGAAATTCGAGGACGTCACCACAGTCTTTTCGTCGATCCGATTTATCGATCCTCACCAGAGTATCGCGAATTTTGGTATGAGCTCGGTCAAGGGGTTGCGAAAGTCGCCCGCTTCAAACGAATAGGAAAAAGTGGCCGCGAAATCTACCTGCAAGCCGCTTATTCTCCGATTCTCGACGAAACCGGATCGACGGTCAAGATCGTGAAACTTGCAGCGGATGTGACCGAAGATGCGTTGCGGGAACTGCGATCCGAAGAACGTGAAGCCGCCGTTCAAAACGCTCAACTCGAGGCCAAAAACCTTCTCGAACAAAAGGTAAACGAATTGTCGTTCCTCGTGGCCGCAGCCGCTCGAGGCGATCTCACTGGGCAGGTTAACGTCGAAGGCAATGACGACCTAGGGAGACTGGGTAGTAATCTAAGTAAAATGATGTGCGATCTGCGCAACGTCATCGGTGAAGTCATGGCTGCTGCTCAACAGCAAAACGAAGGGGCAAGGACTATTGCTGAAAGCAGCGCCAATCTAAGTGAAGGAGCACAGACCCAAGCCGCCTCCGTCGAAGAGATGACGGCAAGCGTTGCACAGTTAATCGATTCGATTGAAGTTATTTCTAATAGTGCCTCGACCGCGAAGGCAAAAGCCACCGAAACGTCCAGGCTTGCTAAGAGCGGTGGTTCCATCGTGGACTCGGCGGTCAACGCGATGAAGATGATTCAAAAGTCGAGCGAACAGATTAATGAGATTATTCAAGTCATCAGCGAAATCGCTAGCCAGACCAACCTTTTGGCGCTCAATGCAGCGATCGAAGCGGCTCGAGCGGGAGAACATGGATTGGGATTTGCGGTCGTTGCGGATGAAGTTCGAAAGTTAGCCGAACGTTCAAGCGAGGCAGCTAAAGAAATCACCAAGCTCATCAAAGAATCCTCGCGTCGTGTTGAAGAAGGAGCAAGCCTATCACAGAAGGTCGGCGATTCACTTGGCAAGATCGTTGAAGCCGTCGACAATACGGCGGATGGAATCGGGCAAATCGCTGAATCAACGGAAGCCCAAGCAGCCAGTGCTCAGCAAGTTAAGGCTGCGATTCGGAGCGTTTCGGAGACCACGGAGTCCAATGCGGCTGCATCTGAGGAAATGGCGGCCAGTGCAGAACAACTCGGTGCCCAAGCGCAAAGTCTACGAGACTTGGTCGCAAAATTCAAAACATAAATCGGTATGGCAATGGAACTGGAACGACTAACACCGAAACAATTCGAACGGTTCCAGACCTTCATCTACGATTGTTGCGGCATCAAAATAGACAGTTCCAAAATCACGCTGGTGAGCAATCGCATTCGGCGAAGATTGAATGCCGGAGCATTTGCAGACTTTGATGCCTACTACCAACACCTCACATCGAAGTTGGGTGTCACCGAACTAGATAGTTTTCTAGATGCAATCACAACGAATGAGACTTCCTATTTTCGCACAGCAATTCATTTTGATTGGCTAAAGAACGAATTTGTCAAAGAGCTGTTGGCTGAAAAATCAGCGGGCAAGCGAGAGGCTTCGATTCGGGTCTGGTCGGCCGCCTGCAGTTCTGGCGAAGAACCTTATTCGGTCGCAATTTGCCTGTCGGAAGCCAGCGTGCTGCTTCGAGGATGGAACATTTACATCCTTGGTACAGATATCAGCGAATCATCGTTAGCGACGGCTCGCGAAGCCGTTTATCGACAACGAACCTTTCGCGATATGGACCCATCGAGAGTCAACAGATACTTTACCGAGAGCGATGACACATGGCGACTAAAACCGAATATCGCACAAATGGTCAAATTCAAAAACCATAATTTAATGAAACCGTTGCGGGAGCCCCCCTTCGACTGCATCTTTGTACGAAACGTTCTTATTTACTTTGACCGGCAATCTAAAGCGAGCGTGATCGACAATCTCGTTCGATCCTTAGTCCCGGGTGGTTATCTCGTTGTAGGACCTTCGGAAGGAATTTATGACATGCTCGGAATGTTGACGAAACGCGCTCCTTTTTTATATCAGAAACCCTGAGAAAGGACTGCCGTGTGAGTGATGACTTTGATTTTTCGTCGGGGATGCCATCGGACGAGATGGCACAATATCTGCAGATGTTCGTCGATGAAACATCGGAGCAACTCGATGCACTTGTGGACGTGCTCTTGGTGCTGGAGTCGAATCCAAGCAGTCCTAGTGAATTGAATGAGTCCTTTCGATTGATCCATTCGATCAAGGGGGCTGCCGCCATGATGGGCTTGGATAGCATCACGCTATTGACTCATCATTTGGAGAACTACTTCGAGCGATTGCGGTCCGGAATCCAGGTACTCGATCGCCCGATGATGCAATTGATCTTGAAATGCGTCGATTTCCTCCGCGAGTCGACGGTAAAACTACGCGACGGAGAGCCCTTGAGGAGCTCACCGGATTTACTGGATGAACTCGTGAATCGCGAGAACTCACAAGAAGCATCCGCAGCGGTTGAAAGCAGATTGGACAGCCGTCATTCAACGGAAATCGCCGAAACGGTAGAACCCTTTGCAGTTAAAGAAACTGCAGATGAAGCAAGCCAAGCGAGCCAAGCAAGCCAAGCGAGCCAAGCGAGCCATAGTAATCAGCTTGTCGACAAACGACTCATTATCTATTTTGACCGCAATATCGAGCTCCCGGAACTCAAGGCGGAATTGATCCTGGCTCGGGTGCGAGAGCTGGCGGAGATAACGCGGCTAAGTCCTGCCATCCAAGACATTGCAAGTTTAGTGGAACTGCGAACGTTACAAATTTGGGTTCGGACGGTTCGAAGCGATGCCGAGCTCCGAGCGGTTGCGGAGGTTGTCGGGGTTGAACTCTTGGAAATCGACGCAGTTGAGTCGGAGACTTCCGTCCTAGTTGCAACGGACGCTGTTGGTTTCACCCCTACGGGTGTTGCTCCAGGCCTTCGGAATGAAATTTCGATGCCTCCCGTGGCAGCAAACGCATTCACGGCACCGACTGAGCCTGTACCGTCAGTGGACGTTCCAACGCACACCTCCGAGGGTCCAAGCAAGGTGGCTGAAACCGTCAGGGTCGACATACAGCGACTGGATAAGCTGATGAATCTTGCGGGTGAATTGGTTGTCAATCGCGCTCGCTTTGTTCAGATAGCCCAGCAAATGAGCGAGACCTTTAAGAAATCTGGCTTGCTCGGCAGCCTGCGAGATTTGTGCGATCAACTTCAAGAAAACCTGCTGGAGGATTCCAAAACCGCAGCGATCACCCATGATCAAGTCGTCAAGGCAGAGAAACGCCTTGAGCTACAAATGGGTATCAATACGATTCAGGAGCAGTTACAAGTACTCGAACATGGGCGTCGCAGTTTCCTTCAACTTCACGAAGCGATCGATCATTTTTCTAGAGTCTCCGATGGTTTGCAGCGCGGTGTGCTGGACACTCGGATGGTACCAGTGGGACCGTTATTCAACCGATTCAAGCGTACGGTGCGGGATATCTCTGGCGAGCTCAACAAGTCAGTCAACTTCGTGATCCACGGTGAGAAGACAGAGCTAGACAAACGTATGATCGATGAGCTGGGAGACCCTCTCGTTCACCTAGTTCGAAACGCAATCGATCATGGCCTGGAATCGGAAGATGTTCGGAAGAGCCGAGGTAAGCCAGGAGCAGGAACGTTGACGCTGGAGGCAGTTCACAGCGGCAACAATGTTCTGATTTACGTTCGCGACGACGGTGGCGGAATCAACGTCGAAAAGATTAAAAAGAGAGTTCTTGAGCGTGGGATCGCGACATCTTCGGAACTAGAACACATGTCCGACCATGAGATTAGCCAATTCATTTGGTCGCCTGGCTTTAGCACGGCAGAAGTGGTGTCGGGTATTTCGGGGCGAGGCGTTGGGATGGATATTGTAAAGACACGTATCCGCGAACTCAGCGGAACCATCGAAGTCCATTCTGTATTCGGCCAAGGCACGACGTTCGTGATTCGATTGCCGTTAACTTTGGCCATCATTCGAAGTTTGCTATTCCAATTGAACGAAGGAATGTTCGCAGCTCCGATCGAGAATGTTCGAGAGATCGTTTCCGTGAGAGATCGAGATATCATTTCGGTACACGGTCGCAACTCAATTGAGGTGCGAGGCGAATTTATTCCGCTGATTGATATCGAGGACGTCTTCGACTGGCATAAGACGCGTTATGCTTATGAAGTGAATCAATCGGAAGTCGCTGCCAACGAATCGGATAGCTCCAGTGTCATCATACTTTCCACGATCAACAAAAAAATGGGCCTGTCGGTGTCCGCGTTGAGAGGATGTGAGAATCTCGTCGTGAAGTCGTTAGATGAGAACTTCACCCACATTCAGGGCTTGGCAGGGGCAAGTATCCTTGGGGATGGATCGGTTTGTCTACTGCTTGACATCGTATCTTGTGTCGATCTGGCGCAGGAACGACTACGTGATCGAAAACGTGTCGCCAGGAAAAGGATTCAGCCTTCGTCATGATGACACTATCTCAACCCCAAATGGAGCAGCTAACAGAGCTGTTTCGATGTGGTGCATCCGATGCATCACAGGCGTTATCGGTGTGGCTCGGACGTCATGCAAGTGTCTGTGTTGACCAGTTAAAGCAGTTAAGCCTTGACGAAGCAACAGAATCGCTTGGACCAGCCGACGCGACATTGTGCGCTTGCATCATGGGTGTGACAGGGGGAATTAGCGGGCAGATGCTTTTTTGCTTCGATGAGGAAAGTGGCCTTTTGCTGTGCGATCTACTTCTAGGCCGTGACGGTGTTGTAGGCCGTGACGGTGTTGCGACCGAGTGGGGAGAACTAGAGACTTCTTCGGCGATGGAAACTGCAAACATTGTCGGTTGTGCGTATCTAAACTCATTGGCGAATGCAATGCCAAGTTTCTCAAGTCCCGTTGCGGATTGCCTGGGGAAAACATCTCACGGTTGGGTTCCTACGCCGCCACAGTTCGTTCGCGATTTTGCGGCTTCGATTCTCCAGTTTGCGGTAATGAACCAAGCGACTGAATTTGACACCGTTCTGGTCGCTCAAACGAGATTTCAAATAGATGATCAGCCTGTCGCATGGACCTTGTTGTTGATTCCAGACGCAAACAGTTTGACTTCGATCATAAATTCAACGACAGCGCCGAGGCCTTTAGGGTGACGAACCTTGTTATAAAGGATGAGGATTTGGTCTCAATGGGTGGGATCGGCGTTCGCCGAGACGAGGGTATGCTGCGAACCTTGTTGGGCTCGTGTATTGGAGTCGCGTTGTACGAAAGGCGTTTGAAACTGGTCGGCTTGGCACATATTGTGATGCCTAATTCCATGGGGCGAACCGACGCATTGGGCAAGTATGCAGATACAGCGATACCGGAAACAATTCGGCAACTATTAAAAGCGGCAAATGCGCAGCGACTCGAACTTTCTGCAAAGATTGCTGGCGGTGCGAACATGTTTGCCAACGTATCCACTATCAGCAAAAACTCGATGGGTGAACAAAATACAGCAGCGGTGGAAAATGCCCTAAAGAAGTGTAACATTCCGATCACAGCAAGGCATTTAGGCGGCTCGTCAGGCAGGCGGATGGTCGTTCAACTTCCGACTGGAGTCGTTCAAATTCATGTCGTCGGACAAACTGTTGTTGAAATATAGCGTGGGACTACCTAAGATCACTAGACATGGCTCATCATGAACAACCGAATCCTAATTGTCGATGACGCAATGATCATGCGTTTGAGAATTCGTGAGATTGCTGAGCAATCGGGCTGGGAAGTCGTTGGAGAAGCGGCGACGGGCCAGCAAGCCATTGAAATGTACATTTCGTTGAAACCGAGTTTGGTTACGATGGACATCGTGATGCCGAATTTGGATGGAGTCGAGGCACTTCGGGCTATTCGCAGTTTGGATGCCACGGCCCGCATTTGTATGGTCAGCGCCTTGAATCAAAAAGAAAAACTGGCCGAGTGCATTCAGTTGGGCGCTATCGATTTCATCGTCAAGCCTTTTGATCGAGCCCGACTTCAGACTTTTTTTGAACGGCAAGGACGCCAGACATGACGTTGCGAGTATTGATTGTTGATGATTCGGCTTTGTACCGTCAGCTCGTCAAGAACGTATTGCGAGACATTCCAGGAGTCGAAGTCGTTGGGCTAGCGAAAACGGGTGCCGAAGCGCTACAGAAGCTTGCAGAGTGCAATCCGCACTTGCTAACACTGGATGTTCAAATGCCCGACATGGACGGTCTCGAAGTATTGCATGCTTTGAAAAAAATACGCTCGTCGGTAAAAGCGATTATGTTGAGCAGCTTAACCGGACAAGGGGCGCAAGTGACGACCGACGCATTGTTGGCGGGTGCTTTCGATTTTATCCAGAAGCCCAACAGCAATGACGCTAGCGCCAACCGAATTTCGCTTCTGGAATCGCTGAGCGATAAAATCGGTGCGTTTCAGGAGAGCCTGGAAATCAAGTTGCCTCGTCGAGCTCCGACGACCATCGCGGAGCCAACCGCGCGTCGAGGGCGAATTGCCGCCGTTGTCATCGGCTCATCAACGGGCGGTCCAGTCGCTTTGCGCGAAGTGCTGCCCAAGTTGCCATCGACATTGAAGGTGCCGATATTTGTGGTTCAGCATATGCCAGCCCGATATACCAAGTCATTGTCAGATCGCTTGAATGAATCGAGTATACTCCCGATCCAGGAAGCTTTCGATGGGATGAAAATAGAGCCAAACATGGTTTACATCGCACCCGGTGGACTTCAGATGCGTATCAGCAAGTCGCCAAAGGGTCCAGTCATCAAAATAGTTGACGATCCTCCAGAAAACAATTGTCGGCCTGCTGTCGACTATCTCTTTCGGTCGGCGGCGGAAGTGTACGGCGGCAACTTGATGGCAGTCATCCTGACCGGTATGGGACGCGATGGAACAGAAGGTTGCCGTATCATTAAACAGCTTGGTGGTTCCGTCATCGCTCAACATCCCGACGGCTGCGTCGTCTATGGTATGCCTAAAGCGGTAGTCGAAGAGCAGCTAGCAGATCGTGTTGTACCTCTTGAAAAGATTGCGTCTTGGATCGTGCGCATCGTGGAGTCCAAAGAATGAACAAGCTACAAACCAAAGCGATTATCGTGATCGCAGAAGACAGTCGCGTACAGGGTAAGGTGCTGCAACAACGTCTCACCGTCGCTGGCTATGAAGCCTATATTGGCTTGAACGGAGCGATTGCCCTGGATCTTGTTAAACAACATCGACCAGATGTTGTCGTATCCGACATCGAAATGCCTGAAATGACAGGTTATGAACTTTGCCGAGCCATCAAGCAAGATCCCGAATTACGCCACACGCCGGTGATTTTACTTTCCACGCTGGCAGAAGCGGAGGATATTATTCGAGGACTCGATGCGGGAGCGGACAACTATATCACCAAGCCATTCGATACGAACTACCTCATCTCTCGAATTGAAGCACTTCGTTCAACTCCTCTCGCCGATGCGGAGAAGGAGACAGCAAACTCCGAAATATCTGTGACATTGGGTGGGCGAGCGTACAAAGTCAAGTCTGGGCGTCAACAAACCCTAAACCTTTTGGTGTCTACCTTTGAGAATGCAGTTGGCAAAAACAAAGAGTTGCACAGGAGCAATGAACAGCTAATTCTTGCCAAGGAGAAACTCTCGGCCTGGAACGCGCAGCTCGAATCGCTGAATAATCGCTTAAGCGAATTGAACACCCGAATGACACGGGATTTAGAGGCGGCTGCGAAAGTACAGCAATCGCTTTTGCCTAATGAGCCAGTCGAGATACCTCAGCTATTGATCCAATGGAACTACACACCTTGCGAGGAGCTTGCTGGCGATTTCCTAAACTACGCCAAGCTTGATGACAACACCCTTGCTCTCTACGTTGTGGACGTAAGCGGGCACGGAGCGGCATCGGCGTTGCTTGCCGTTGCCATCGGCCGGGTACTCAGTTCGGTTGTATCTGCTACATCGTTGCTGGTTCGTCAAGATCCATTTACAGGGAACCGGTTGGTGACGGCACCGATAACCGTACTTGGTGAGCTGAATCGACGATTCCCAATGGACAGCCAAGGTGGCTTGCACTTTACCATTCTGTATGGACTGCTGGATTTGCGAACCAAGCTATTCCGCTATGCCTGTGGAGGGCACCCACAGCCAGTTCTGCTTCGGAGAGGCGAAGCGGCTCGATTTGCGGAAGGGGAAGGGTTCGCGGTCGGTTGGTTTGACGACATCGAGTTTGAAGAGTTTACCTTGCAACTCGAATCAGGCGACCGACTGTATCTTTACTCCGACGGAGTACCTGAAGCGATGGATGCAAACCTCGAGCAGTTGACGAACGAAAAAATGTTGGCGGAACTTGACGCGACCAGCAAACTGCCTTTAACTGAGCAAGTCCAGCATTTGCGAAAAATCGTCGATCAGTGGTGCAAGCCACACGGACCGAGAGACGACGTATCGATCCTTGCGACCGAAATTCTCTAAAGGGAAACGCACTCGTGGAGATGTCTAGAGCGTGATCTAGCAAGTTCGCGATGAGCGCACCTGGGTGAGGATTCATTAGCGACTTGATGGATGCAAATCAAACGAACACAGCAGTGCTGCCAAGCGCTTAGTGGGCTAGACAATTTCGTTTCTTGTGAGATTCTACTGCATGCTATTTACATCGCTCGACTGGGAAAGATCCGGCAAACAGCAGGGATTTCTTCAAATCCCTTACTCGCACAATCTCGGTGGGTGGGCGAATGTGATGATTCCTGTTACATCGGTCGCGAACGGACAAGGGCCGACCGTTCTGGTGCTAGGTGGAAATCATGGGGATGAGTACCAAGGCCAAATTGCAGCCATGAAATTGGCCAGAGAATTGACCCCCGATATGGTAACAGGCCGCATCGTCCTTATTCCATCGTTGAATTTTCCTGCGGCTCGTACCGCAACTCGTTTGTCTCCGCTCGACGGAATGAACATGAATCGGGCCTTTCCCGGCCAACCAGAGGGAAATGTGACGAGCCAGATCGCGCACTATTTAACGACGATTCTGTTCCCAATGAGTGATGTCGTCATCGATATTCATTCCGGTGGTCGCAGTATGGAATTCGTTCCTTGTTCACACATGCATCTTGTTCCCGACCTTGAACAACGCGAGAAGATGCTTGCCGCCATGTTGGCTTGGAACACGGATTTCTCTTTTCTCTATGCGGACATCGCTGGCTCAGGGTTGCTCCCTGTCGAGGCGGAGAACCAGGGGAAGATCGTCGTTACAACGGAACTCGGTGGGGGTGAAGGAGTTTCTGCCAGTGTACATCGGATTGCACAAACGGGATTGCGAAACGTCTTGGTCCATGTCGGCGTACTCAAGGGGACCCAGGCCACGCGCCATGGTCTTGGAAAGCCGCCGACGATTCTCACCCAAGCCTTGAATCGAGACGATTACCTCTTGGCTCCAGAATCTGGTGTATTCGAGATCGAGGTGGATCTCGGAGCGCCTGTGAACGTTGGTGACAGGATAGGAACCATCCACCATTTAGAACGCCCAGATCGCGTTCCCGAACCGATAGTGGCCCGTAGTGCGGGATTCCTGATCACGGCACGTGTGCCATGCCTCACCCAGCAAGGTGACTGTGTCGCCGTGATTGCCAAGCAAGTGAGCATCGCTGAGGTACTCCGTGCATGAGCAAAGCACTGCCCGACGAACGAGAGGTATTCCGAAGTGCAACCGCTGGCGAACCCGCCCAACCGTCGCCCCCGGTTGCGATAACGATGGACGCGATTCTCTTGCTGGCGTTTATGTGGTTTGCGTATTTTTTAAATTATTGCGATCGCCAAGCTGTTTTTGCCATGTTTCCGTCGTTGAAGACGGACCTTGCAATGACGGATCAGCAACTGGGGTTAACTGGGACCGTTTTTCTTTGGGTTTACGCATTTGGCTGCCCCGTGGCCGGACACATTGGTGACCGTATCTCGAAACGGATCCTGGTCGTGTTGAGCCTGATCATCTGGAGCCTCGTGACAGTAGCCACGGGGTTTGCACGCTCTGGACTCGACCTGTTGAGTTTACGCGCTGCCATGGGGATTTCCGAATCCCTGTTCATGCCCGTCGCGATCGCGCTGACGGCAAGTGCGTTTGCACCAGCGCTCCGATCTCGATCTATAGCAATACTGACGACCGCTCAGATTGCTGGTACTGTGGTTGGCAGTTGGTTTGGGGGATGGATGGCAGATCGAGGCGCATGGCGAGGAGCATTTTTTGTATTGGGCGGAATTGGACTTTTGTATGCTACGCCTTACTTCCTGTTTCTTCGCAGAATGCGTGTCGACGACGGTTCCTTGCAGAAAGTGAAAGGTGAACCGTTCCGACTTGTCTCACTCGTTCGGATTTCGACTTACCAAATCCTGTGCGTTGTCTTTCCTGTCTTTGTATTTGGTCTGTGGTTGTTGTATGGTTGGCTACCTTCCTTTCTCCATGACAAATTTTCACTTAGCCAATCGGAAGCAGCGCTCAATGCGGCCCTTTTTCTACAGGGCAGTACGGCCGTGGGATTGCTGGGTGGTGGTTTTTTGGCCGATATGTTGTTGCGGTTGACCAAAGCTTCGAGATATTGGCTGATGATCATGAGTTTGATTCTCTGCGCACCGAGTCTTCACGCGATTGGAAGCTGCGAATCGCTGCAAGCATTGAGATTTGCGGCAGTTGCTTTCGGCCTATCGAGCGGACTCTTTATGGGAAATATCTTCCCCGCAGCGTTTGAAGTCGTTCCAAAGAATTCTCGCGCTACGGCGGTCGGAATTCTTAATTTGTTTGGCGGGCTGATGTCGGGCTTTGCGACGTTGTTCGGTGGACTTTGGAAGTCGACACTCGGGATCGACGGACTGATGACACTCACTGCGATTGCCTATTTCGCTGCGGGACTACTGCTGATCTATGGGGTTTATCGGTTGTTTCCGAATGATTATCGTATCGCAGATTACGCAGATTAAACCGTATGGCAGATCAACCGAGAAAGGGATCATGATGAGGCGATTGAAGATTCTTGTCGCAGAGTGCAAGCAGGAAGTCTCTACATTCAATCCACATTTGAGTGGATATGGCGATTTCCGCATTCGGCGCGGACCTGAAATACTCGACTATCATAGAAGTGTACGCAATGAAATCGGCGGAGCTGCCCATGTCTTCGACCAGGTTTCGCAGATTGAGTTGGTTCCGTCCTACAGTGCATGCTTTATCACTTCGGGGGGGACGCTGGAGCGAAACGACTGGCAGCGAATCGCTCGCGAGTTCCTAGAAAGCATTGAGAATACTCCTCCAGTAGATGGAGTCTATTTCTGCATGCATGGTGCCATGGCTAGTCAAGACGAATTGGACCCTGAAGGATTCCTGTTGGCTGAGTCGCGGAAGATTCTCGGGGAGGATATCCCGATTGTCGTCTCCCTCGATCTGCATGGAATTCTAACAGATCGCATGATCGAGCATTCCGATGCAATTGTCGCTTATCATACTTATCCCCATGTCGATTTCTTCGAAACGGGAGAACGCGCGGCACGATTGCTTTTGCGAATTATCGCAGGTGAAGTTCGCCCAGTGACAGCCAGAGTTGCGATTCCAGCACTCGTTCGCGGCGACGAACTGATCACCGAAACCGGACTCTTTGGGCAAAGCATCCGCCTAGCTCAGAGCGCAGAGCAAGGACCGCATGGGCTCTCAGCCGGCATGTTCATCGGTAACCCCTTCACCGATGTGCCAGCTTTGCAGACAATTAGTTTCGTCGTTACGGATAATGACCCGCAACTCGCAGAACGAGAAGCGGTTCAGATCGCGGAGAACTTCTGGTCGCATCATGAGCGGATGCAGGTAAAGTTGGTCAGCCTTGATCAAATGGCTGCTGAGATGCTGGCACATGGTGAGGGGACGGTTGCAATTGTGGATGCAGCGGATGCGACAAGCTCCGGCGCATCGGGTGACAGCAATGCCATCCTGCGAAAGCTGGTAGAAAAGGGCTACCGAGGCAAAATACTTGTTCCGATCGTCGATGCGGCAGCAGTGACATCCGCATTTGCGGCTGGCGTCGGTGCAATCATACAGACGACGCTCGGCGGAACACTTGACCCAAAGCGGTTTCAACCGTTGCCTATCCGTGGCCAGGTTCGCCTCCTTTCCGATGGGCGGTTTCGAAGCGAGTCGTTTGGGGAGGAATGGCAAGCCGGATTGTCAGCCGTTTTGGAATGCGACAACGTCACGTGGGTCGTCAGCAGTCGAGCCGTCAGTCTTTATGACCGTTCGTTTTTTTACGCGCATGGGCGGAATCCAAAGAACTTTCAGGCGGTGGTAGTCAAATCACCTCATTGCCAGCATCATATGTACGCCGATTGGTGTGCGAAAATGATTCATGTTGACGCACCGGGATCTTCAAGCGCCAATCTTGCTTACTTGGGACATACACGATGCCCTCGTCCCATCTTCCCGCTAGATCGGGAAGTTTCATTTCAACCACTGGCTAGAATTTTTCGACGAGGATCCAAACATTCATGAAAATCACTGAGATTCGCTGTGCTGGTTTGCGAGGAGCAACGCCGGAGGGTGGGTGGAGCAATGAGCTTCGTCCGGAGGATTGTGTGCATACACTGATTGCGGTGCATACCGACGAAGGTTTGGTTGGTCTCGGTAGTGTCTTCACAAACGATGCGTTGGTGCGTGCGGCTTTAGCCGTTCTTGAGCCGCTCTATCGCGGAGAGAATGCGTTGGAGCCCGAACGAGTGAGCGAAAAATTGCATCAGCACATGTTTTGGCTAGGTCGCGGAGGAGCGATTACTCATACCATCAGTGGGATCGACATCGCCCTTTGGGACTTGCTTGGCAAGGCCGCAGGGCAGCCGGTGGGGCGATTGCTTGGGGGGCGGTATCGCGATCGGGTTCAACCCTATGCCTCGTTGCTCATGGATGAGCCAAGCAAGCTGAAAGAACATTTGCTCTCGGTGAAGTCGCAAGGATTCCGAGCATTCAAAATTGGGTGGGGACCGTTTGGGCGGCACAGCGCGTCACTCGATGAAGCGATTGTTCGCGCGGCCCGAGAAGCGGTCGGTGAGGATTCACGTTTGATGGTCGATGCGGGTGGCAGTGATGCCTATTGGACTAACGGCTACAAGTGGGCCTTGAATACGGCGAAGATGTTGGAAAACTACAATGTTTATTGGTTCGAGGAGCCGCTCAACCCAGATGCGATCGAAGACTATGCGTTGTTAAGAGAGCATTCGCCCGTTGCCATTGCGGGCGGGGAAGTGCTAACACGCCGCCAGTCTTTTCAACCCTGGTTGGAAGCCCGCGCATTCGACATTGTGCAGCCCGATGTCACGAAGGTCGGCGGGATAAGCGAAGAACGCCGAATTGCGTGGATGGCACATGATCACGGTGTGCGGTTTATTCCCCATGGCTGGAATACAGCGGTTGGCTTAGCAGCCGATTTGCAATTGGCATCCGCCTTTCCCGATACAGATCTCGTGGAATACCTGACTGGTTCCCCTTTCATCGACGAAATCGCGATCGGAGGCTGGCAGCTTGACGGGGATGGCATGTTGGCTATCCCCTCGTCGCCAGGACTTGGTTTGGAACTCGATCGAGATGCGGTCATCGAGTATTCTGGCGTAACGAACCTTTTCTGAGCTAAGCACATCCGCAACTGTTTTTCAACCCAACGCGCCGTTGGGCGATAGCCCTGGTTTTCCAATTGCTCGACATTCGTCGAGAACCGGGGCTATCGCCCTTCAGCTATCCGTTTGTTTCACTCGAAGACTCATACCGTTGTGCTTACCACTCATCATTGGGGTGGGATAGCGGGGCTCGGAATTGCTCCCGCGTAACCGCACACGACGGAAGCGACACGACAAGCGTTTGCAACGACCGAGCGCACAGAATCACCGGAGCATAATCCTACGACCAACGCAGCCGTAAAAGCGTCACCTGCACCGACGGTATCGCAGACTCTGACAGGAATACCTGGTTGGTCGATGATTTCACTGCGTGTCACTACGACCGCGCCCTCGGCGCCGCGCGTCATTGCCACAAGTTCTAAATCGAATTTCTGACGCAAAGCAAGAAGTGTTTCCATTGGATCGGAAAGCTCTCCCAACTCGCATGCTTGCGATACCTTTTGAAACTCATCGTCACTCAACTTGACAATGGTTGCCATCGCGATGGATTCTCGAATCAGCGCATTGTCAAAAAAGGGGGCTCGTAAATTCACATCCAAGACTCGTTGGACTCCATTTCTCTTAGCGATCTGCAGCGTTTGGATGATCGCTTTTCGCGATTCGGGACTGCGTTGGCCAAGCGTACCAAAGTAGATTGCGTCGGCTTCGGCAACGACCGCTTCAAACTCCGGCGTCCAACGCAACCGATCCCAAGCTGCGTCAGCGTGAATCACGGAACTTGGCTTGCCCGATTGGTCGACATCCACTCCTACTGTTCCCGTGTAAACGGATTCATGCCGTTGTACCAGCGAAACATCCACTCCCGTTCCTCGCAAAATCCCCAACGCCTCATCTCCGAACGCATCTTTTCCAACAGCGCTGAGCATGGTCACATGACTTCCCAACAAGGCAGCGTGGCACGCGAAATTAGCAGGTGCGCCTCCGAATCGAGCGCCATCTGGAAAGAGATCCCAAAGCGCCTCGCCAATCGAGACGATGGACTTACTCGGTGAATCATCGCGCATTGTCTGGCACCATGGGCTTTAAAAAATTCTTCGAAGGACTGCCGCACGGCAGCAGGTGGTCAGGCGAGCGGCAAATGGCAGCCCAACCCGAAGCGTAAGCGAGGGACAATTTCGCAGGTCCCTCACGTACGTATCGGGTTATGATTGGTAGTTTTCAGTCTGGCACTCGCCTAAGCACCGGTTTTCACCATCGGCAGCCGGTTTTCACCAGAGGCAGAGGGGGTACGTCGGCCCTCAGGGCCTATGTGATACGATACCAGCATTCTCGGTCTCAGTACAACCGAACCATCCTGCGGAATCCAAGTACTCTTAGTACGCACCACCAAGTGCGCCTTTTTTTCGGTAGCTTCGTTCGATCGCTCCAGCTACCAAAGTCCCAACCGAGTCGAACAAACCGAATGCAAAGGGAGCGGGACTTGCACGCGAATCCCATTGTCTCCCAAGTTGCAAGCTGAATCGCCATCTGGACGCATTCGTCTTGTGCGGCTGTGTCTGCGACCTCCCTCCGATTTAACCATTCGGCGAACAAGAGAGAATCCCTGACGATCGCATTCTTTCCGTTGACATGATTTCGCTCAGCGTATTGGCGGAACAATGGTCCGAAACGCGATCCCAGTGTTTCCGCTGTCAGCGGCATGTGATGCCTGGTCTGTGAGATCCTCTTTCGAATCAAGGTTTCGCGACTCCTCGCCAAGTCCTCATCGCTCGGAGAATTCACCGGCAATGTTGAATTTCCCGGCAGAACTGGATTGGCATCTTCCGGGATTGAGCTGTCTGTGGAATCGGTCAAGCGTTTCGCTACATAGGTTTGCAAGCGTAGTAGTTGGTCCTTCTCGGATTCCATTGCATTAGGTTTCGACAAAATCGCGATTCATGATTTCCCGCATGTTAGCCAATTCGGTGAGGATGTCCGAAAACGGAGGAAGCTGTTCATCGCGTTCCAGAATCGCACCGCAAACCGGTGCATAGCGAACGACTTCCTCCAATAACTGCCAAATTTCTAAGTTGGTCGCATGGCTATGCCCATCGATGAGCAGATCACCTTCACGATCGAATCCGACGAAATGCAATTGTACAATTCGATCGCGCGGCAATCGATTTAAAACTTGAACCGCATCAAATCGATAGTTTATCGAATTGATATAGAGGTTGGTGACGTCCAGAAGTAAGCCGCAATTGTTTTCGTTCAACACTTCGCCAAGAAACGAAGCTTCGTCGAAAGTGTCATTTTCGTACTCAATCGATTGGGTAATGTTTTCGAGGATCAACGGTGCCCCAATCTCCGACGTCGCAACGCGAATGTTTTCTTTCAGGCACCTTAGTGTCGCCTTCGTTTTCGGTAAAGCGGTGAGATGTCCAATATCGATCCCACCCACTCGGCAGAATGAGATATGTTCGCTCCACCAGGCTGGCTGAACTGTTTCAACCACACGTTTGAGCATATTGAGATAGCCTCGATCTAGTCCATCGGCGCTCCCAAGCGAGAGCCCTAGCCCGTGCGGTATGAGAGGGAAGCGACTCGCGAGCAACTTCAAAAGTTCATTGGATTCCGGTTTCGGATCAAAGAAGTGATCTGCGGTAATCTCCAGAAAATCAATTTGGTTCGCGTTGCGAAAGACATCGGTACGAACCGCATCGCGATATCCCAATCCCACGCCGAGTCGAGGCAGCTCACTCTTGCCGAGGGTGACTTTGCGCTGTCTAGCCGCCACAACCGCCTCCGCCACAACCGCCACAACCGCCCCCACCACCACAACTCGCACCGCCGCAGCTCGCACCGCCGCCAGAACTTTCACCGCCGCCACAACTTGCTGCGGACGCTCCGGCGCAACCCGAGCCGCATCCGCCACCTGTTGTTTCTGCACGGAGATACATCTTTCGAAAGTCTTGAAAGGGGCCGCCATTCAAAGCTGCGACTCCGAAGATACCAACTGCCATCAGTGGAATCATGCTAGCCTGTTGGTCTCGCCCTACGGCGACTGCATTCGTATTGCTTTCCACGGAAAAGTCTCTGACGGCATGGCGATACTGTGCATTGATTAGTTGTACGCCGGACAGATATTGGCGCCCCCTCGCGTTGAACCGACGGTGCGATCGCGTCAAAAGTAAACCCACCGATCCAATGATCATCATCAGCACTGCGAACCAGATGTTGTCCAAGTGCCTAAGGGTAGCGCTCACGATTTTAGTCAGTCCAGCTAAGAAAAAGAGTGTAGCCGAACCAACGGAAAAAAGGTTCAAGATAGACTGCTGCGATGGAGCGATGCGGAATCCTTCTTGCTCGATCCATTCATCCCAACGCTCGAACTCGCTAACAAATTGACTAGCCACATTGGAACCGAAAATATCGGTTGGTTTGCGGGCTACAGAAAAAAAATCTGCGGCTTGTTTTGCAAAGGGGCTCAATGTTTTCGGAAGTTCTGCGTCGAGTTTCCGTTGCCATTGGACTGTCCTGAGAGTTTTTCCCTCTTCTTTTTGCAACAGGCCCTGAGAATAGAGTTCAAGTGTGGCCAACCGCAGTACTTCGTTTGCCCCACCTCTCAAATAGGCGATCTTGTACGGGTCCGGATCTGTTTCTGGAATGACTGGGGTGTCTGAACTTACTTGATCTGTTTGGTGACGGACGATCAAGCAAACTACAAAAAAAGCCACCCAAACGGTGGCATATGCAGCGAGAAACTCTGGGCCTTGCATGTGTGTAAACAACTGGAGCCATTGCATCGTTAATTCCTCTCCTCCATTTTTCTCGAGTACATTCGTGTTTATATCAACTGTAGGCTAAATCTGCTCCATACCAAGGCGCGAAAACGAGAAAGTTTTTTCCTCAGCCATTCGCGGTGCTGGGAATCGCTCTGTTCGATTCTTCGACTACGGGTTTTAGCGTCATTTCATTGAGCACGAGGTCATTCCATGAGGTGGCGTTATGTGCGATACTGGTGTAGAAAAAATTTCCTGATGTTACGTTCGTACCCCAAACCAACCAAAACCAAATTGAACGCTATCGATCTTTTCGACAAACTCCCAACCATCGTGGACCAGCAAGGCCCGCTTCAGGCAGCGTCGCTTTTAGTCGATCAGATGCGACGTGAGCAACGCTACACCGAGTTGTTCGAGGCGCTCAAAATGATGCATCGAGTTGAACTGGGATTGTCCGCCGTTCAAACAGACCCGTCCGAACCAACATCGGTCGGATCCATTCCCCCGGACATTCAGGACCAACTGGACAAGAAACTTATTGCCGCATGCAGTGAAGTAGGTACAGCCCTTATGCGACAAGGAAAGCTCCAGGAAGGCTGGATGTACATGCGAGCCGTCGGGGACCGCCAAGCAACCGCAGATGCCATGCGCGATCTGGAAGTCACTCACGAGAATTTGGATACCTTTCTAGGCCTTTTGGTGCACGAAGCGATCGATGTCGCTCGGGGCACCAAATTGTCGCTTGAGATGCGAGGAACCTGCAACACAATTACCATGCTTGATTCCGTTGTCTCGATGAGGGGACGAACGGATCAGCAGGCTGCCGTTGGTGCCCTTGTCGAGCACGTTCATGCAGAGTTGCTATCAAGTTTAAAGGCGGATATCCTTCGACGAGAAAAACTCGATGAGACGAGCGAAGTTCAACTTGCGAAATCGATCGAACCGCTGCTTGCCACGCGACCTAGTCTGTTGCGAGACGGCACCTATCATCTGGATACAACGCACTTGGCGTCGACGGTTCGATTTGCGCGAATTTTGGACAACGAAGAACAATTGAGGATGGCGGTCGATCTGGCTCAATACGGACGGCAACTTCACACTCAATATCAGTATGCAAGCGAGGAGCCGTTTGCTGAGCTCTATCCGATGTCGTTGGCAATGTTTCGAGCCTTGCTCGGCGAACATGTTGAGGCTGCCTTGAAAATGTTCCTCCAAAAAGCAGAATCACTTGATCCGCAAGAACACGGCACAGTGGCGATCGAAAACTATGCCGATTTGTTGACTCGCGTTGGTCGGCCTGCGGAAGCCATGCAATTCCTAATCAAAAAAATGCCCCGCGGAATGCGTCCGTTTGGAATTGCACCTTCGTTGATTGAGTTGGCGGAACTCTCGAAGGATTATGCTCCGATGTTGCAACAAGCGAAAGAGCGTGGGGACCTCGTTGGGTTCGCTGCTGCTCTGTTGCAGTCAGCGACATCGACACGAAAGTAGGAAAGGCGACACTATTGGATCGAGGCATCCGCCACGGCTTTTTTCATTCGTTGAAGCCCCGTGGCAGCGACGAGGTTCGGGTCTTGTTTCCAATAGGTTCGATTAAAGAGTTCCAGTGACAGAACTCCGTCGAAACCACTTTCGAAGACCGTTGCGAGAATTTTGGAGACGGGCGATATCCCGTCGCCGGGGTAGACACGATCTGCATCGGTAATCTTGTCGCGCGGGATGTCGGGATAATCATTGATATGGAATACATGAATCCGTTTTCCCGATAGCAACGCCAGATCATAAAATTCCGAGCCGCCTTTATACAAATGATAAATATCCGGCAGAACACACGCGTCTGGATGCTGTGCAGCTGCCGTCACATAGAGAACCTCGGAGAGCTTGGAGAGATTTTTGGAAAACCCCCAGACTTCAAGCTGAGGTGTGCAACCCGCCACCTTGCCAACTTCCAAGAGTGCTCGATAACGCTCTGCAACTCGATCTAGATTCAGTGGTGCAATATCGGTTGCGCCTGCTGGCGGTGCTGCAATTCGAATCCCGCCAATGGCGGTTACGATGTCCATGTCCTTGCGAGCTTGCTCGAGTCCCTTGCTTCGAGCCGTATCGTCGTCGACAATCCAATTCGCGAATGCAATCGAGCTTTCGATCGTGAGCCCTGCATCCTTGATCCGTTTCTTAAGATCCGACAATGTGCCACCTTGTTCGGTGTACTTGTTGATATCGCGCAACCACGGTTCCATGGCATCGTAGCCAGCCTTCTGGGCAATCGCGATTTGTTCGACAATCGGAATCACTTCGCCATGGATGGTGCTTGTATTTAGACTGTACTTCACTTTGTTTTCCCTCGCGATTGATTTAGGTGTGTTCGCTGCGGAATGAACCGCAGCAGCGGAAGCGACTTGCCCAAGAATCGCCGCAGAAGCGATGGCGACCGTTGTATTGAACTGGCGTCGTGATGATTGAGAGTCAACGGTGCGTTTCATTTTTTCTCTTTTGGAAGGGAAAGGTCGATGGGCCATACTGCGAGACTCATTGCAAGCAACGTAGAAGCATACATCCAGTCTCCGAGAAGCAAAAGAATACTTAAAGCGAAAAGATACAACAGCCAACGCCCTATCCAAAGACAGTTTGAGCCGAGCATGCTCGCGAGTAAGGCCGCTTGCACTGCGACGACGCAATGCGTCATAAATTGACCCACCGGTTGCCACCCCTCGGGCAGTCTGAGCCATCCGTGCCGGGCTTCGATCAATAGCCATCCCGCCTCGCCATTCCACCACTCGGGTTGGGCAAGCATGCTTGCAAGACTAAACGCGATCCAAATCCAAAGATGGCATCGAATCAGTTGAATGGATAGGTTCGCGCTGACCCGATCCTCGCCACTTGAAAGACCGGGCTTTATGGTCCATTCGAGACGTCCGGGTTCAATGATCAAGTAAGCAAGCGCGGAAAGCAAAAGAGGTTCAGCCAATACCGTTAAAACAGGTGCTCGATGGTGGAACACTCCAAGTGCAAGCCAAGCTATCAATGGAGCGAGCCTTGCTCCCAGTCCAAGCGTCATCGCCAGACTGGCCAAAAGTCCGAAAACCGCAACCCAAGGGGACAAACTGGACATGCCATACAAAGGACTCCATCGAAACAAACTCCCCGTCCCTTCAACTCCATCGCCAATCAAGTATCGTCCCGCATCTGGATTAAACCATCCGCTGGAACCAACCAGATCCGATCCTGACATGAGGTACTGCCAAAAAACGATCCAAGTTAAAATGCCAATAGCAATGCGAACGATTGAGATTTGAATCGGCGCACGAGCCGTAAACCAAAACCCATTCCATTCAAACAAGGTTTCCTTCCATTTCGAACTCATGGATTGCCTCGCCCAGCATTCTTGGCTCGAACGGATCGATGGCTCTCGATTTTTGGTACAAGACCAATTTCTCCATTTTCAAACCGAGCAACCGAAGCTTCCACAAGTGCGAATTCTCGCGTGTCGGATTGTGGATCGCTGTCTTCCCCTTTTTCTTCGATGGGCTGTTCCAATCGAATACGCTCGACGAGAATCGGAGACTCGTTCGGACCTGTTGATTCGACGTGAACGACGATCGATTTGAAAATGCGAAGGATGCCCTCGGTTTCTTCATTGGCCGATAATTCAATCATCGCCCGTAGCAACCGCCTGGATTTTACAGGATTCATGCCATTCGATGCATAGCCTTCGGACCGACTGTCCAGAACAGGGTACCATTCGTCAGGTTTTTTTTTCGTTTGGATTGATACCTTGGTCGGGAGAGATTTGTTTTGGCCAGATACCCATTCGATTGGAAGCATTTCCTGGTACCAACAGCCGCCGATGAGATACGGTTGCAACCACACGAGGACATTATCCTGGATGACGGAGCGACGCCAATTCGCGGCGTACGTCAATCCAATCGCAGCAAAATGAAATAGGATCAAGCAACTGATTGCCCATCGCCAACGAGAGTGAACAGGAATCGAGGAGATCGTTGGCGGGATTGGCTTTTTGCTCACGAAGTAACGATCCAACAAAACGAAGAGGCTAGGGCGGTCAGGGGAAACACGAATTGCCGGCAACCCATAGTGGGGGATGCGTCCAGCTTGCTATCCGTGGTTCATCGCAAACTGGCAGCTTACGCCTTTTTGCAATCAAAAAAGTATAACAAAAAACCGAGTTGCTGCCCCTGGAGGTGCTTCAACTCGGTTCGAGGTTTCGTGCATGTTCGTCGAGGGTTACCAAGGCCAAACAGCAGCCATCATTTTATCATCTGAACAGCGTTTCGCTACTAGATTTTGTCGCTAACGGCAGCTGGTACTGCTACTGCTGGCGCTGGTGCTGGTGGAACAACGGAGCTGGTGCTGACAGCGCCAGTATCCATAGTTGTTCCGCACGAGCTGCAACCTGACGAAGCCGGAGCGGCAATGTAGGAGCTCATTGTTTCGGTCATCGCAGCGCCACAACCGCAAGCTGGTGCTGCTGCTGGTGCTGCTGCTGGTGCTGCACAACCGCAAGCTGGTGCTGCTGGAGCGTCGCAACCGCAGGAAGGTGCTGGAGCTGGAGCGCATGTTGGAGCTGGTGCACTGCAAGAGCTAGCAGCCTTCTTGGCATGAAGCCGAGCGAACAAACCACCACCATTGCAACCCACTTTACCGCCATTGCATCCCGCAACCTTAGCTGCATGCAACTTTGCGAAAATTCCTTGTCGACCGCCGCAGCTATTTCCGCCGCAGTCAGCCATCGCAACCGATCCAACACAGCTAAGAGCGAATGCTGCCAATGCGAACGATGCCAATCGTACCTTAATCATCAAAACTTCCTCCCGAGAGAACTAAACATGATCCACGCAATGCCACGATGTACTTCCTGAATGATGGACCTAATCTGTCAGAAACTCTCTGACGCTCCGTGCCGCACCGTCTTCCCTGGTTATCCGAACTAGTGGTAGACAGTGCTGGTTAGGGGCTTTGCGTAAAATTGGTAAGCTGGAAGGGTACCAGACTCCATTTCGATGTCAACAACTGTTTCCAAGACCGACCGGCAAAACTGTTCCAAGGTCGCATTAGAAAAGTCCCTACCGAAAAAACGAAAATGCCTCTCAACAAAGAACTTGCGATTTGATACATTCCCGTTTGGCTTTTCGAAGCCACCGTGAGATTTTGGTTTTTTTTAACGCTGGCTAGGAGATTGAAGTCGTGTTTTTTCCGTTGGCGATGCTTTCCCAATACGTCTTTGGCCCAGCTTTGTTTCTGCTTTCGCTTTTCATTGTCTTGATCATTTTGCTCCAACGTGGGCGTGGTGGTGGATTGACTGGAGCGTTGGGAGGAGCGGGTGGCGCAAGCGCGTTCGGCGTGAAGGCCGGCGATATTTTCACAAGAATCACTGCGATTTCGGTGCTACTTTGGATCATCTTGTGCGCCTTGACTACCTGGTGGTATCTCCCGCCAAAGCTTGACATCCAAAGCGATCCGGGCTCGATTTCTCCTCCGCGTGGGATGGGTGCCGGCGGCTCAGGTGCGTCAGATTCGGGTTTGCCCGGCTCCGAATTGCCGCCTGGTGGGCCTGATTCCGTAATCCCGATTACTCCAAGCTTCCCAAATTCGGATCCAGGGGCAGCCCCACCAGCCTCCGGAAGTACTACGCCATCTCCGGCATTCAGCCTTCCCGAAGCGCTCAAGGAGGCAGTTTTGCCCCCAGCAAACGAACCGGTCGCCCCCAATGCGGTGATCCCCGGTCCGGTTGTGCCTGAACCAAAGTAGTCTCAACTTTTTTGCCCAATGGGAGATTTCAAGACTCCCCGACCCCACTTTTCTTGATCAGCCGCAGGGCGTTAGCCCCCGGTTGTCGCGTTTCGTTTAACCGTTAGGTAGTCATTCGTTGTTACTCAGTATGACAGGGCATGGCCAAGCAGCTTCCCGGCTCGGCGACGTTGCAATTGATATCGAGATTCGAACGGTCAATAACCGTTTTCTCAAGGTTACTTCCAAAATCTCGGACGTGGCGTCCGCCGTCGAGCCCCAGATCGAAGGGGTCGTGCGGGAATACTTGAAACGTGGCAGCATCAGCGTTTCGATTCGTGTTAGTCAAGCCGGTCAGAACAATGCAGCGACGGTAAATCAAAGCACGCTAGAAAACTACATCCACCAGTCAAAAACGATCGCGGACCGTTTGGGAATTGTGTTCAATTACGACCTCGGACAACTTCTTTCGTTGCCTGGCGTCTTGGAATCTGCGAGACAGCAAGATGACGAGCAACTCAACGAAATCGTTCGCGAAACGCTCAAAACGGCTCTTCAAGATCTGCAGTCTATGCGACTTCGAGAGGGGGAAGCGATGGCTCGCCAGTTCTTCGTTTCACTTGACCAAATTCAATCTTGGAAGGAACAAATTGAATTGCGTGCACCTGCTGTGATTGCAGAATACCGCTCGAAATTGGAGCAACGCATACGCACTACGCTCGCTACCCTCGGGCATCAATCGGACGAATTGGACTTGCTGCGAGAGGTTCTGGTTTTTGCCGACCGCTGCGATGTGTCTGAAGAAATCACTCGATTGGCCAGCCATCTCGTTCAGTTTCGAGGCGCCATCGATCAATCGGACAGCCAAGGCCGTCGACTTGATTTCCTGATCCAAGAACTTTTTCGCGAAGTTAACACGATTGGCTCAAAAGCCAATGACTCTCAAATCTCACAGCTAGTCGTCTCAATTAAAACGACAATTGAGCAAATGCGCGAGCTGGTCCAAAATGTGGAGTAAACTAGTTTTATGACCCAAAAAGGTAGACTAGTGATCATTTCGGGCCCATCGGGATCGGGCAAATCAACGGTCCTTCAAAAGCTCTTCCAAAATTCGGAAATACCTCTGATGCTGAGCGTTTCCGCTACCACACGTCCCCCTCGACCAGGCGAAAAAGAAGGTCGCGACTATTATTTTCTGAGCGATGAAGAATTCCAGCGTCGCCGAAATGCGGGTGAATTTTTAGAGTGCAAGGAGGTTTTTGGTCGCGGATACTGGTACGGAACGCTTCGTGACCCAGTTTCGACTGGCTTAAATGACGGAAAATGGGTAATCTTGGAGATCGATGTCCAAGGGGCACTTGCAGTCCTTCGAGATCAGCCCGAAGCGATCACCATCTTTGTTCACCCAGGTTCGATGGCCGAACTCGAAAAACGGCTAAGGAATCGTGGTACTGAGAGCGAGGAAGCCATTCAAAGGCGGTTAAATGTTGCCGCCGAGGAATTGGCACTCAGACATCATTATACCCATGAAGTAATCAATCAAGAGATCAATACAACTGTCCAGCACTTGTGCCAACTGCTTACGCAGTACCACGGAGAAACGATTCCATGCTCGAAGAACTAAAAGAAGAAGCCATCGTCAACAAGGTGGGTGGTCGATTCAAGCTATCCACGTTGATTCAGAAGCGATTGGTACAACTCAATCGCGGCAGCCGACCTTTGGTAGAAATGAATACGGACGATCGCATGGAGGTTGTCATCCAAGAAATTTTGCAAGACAAGATCTTCTTGACCACTTCGGGCGAACTCAAAGTCCTTAGTGAAACGGCAGATCTTGGCGATTTGCTCGATTTGGATACAAGCGATCTGTAAGGATTAAAGCCTTTCACTGATGAACGATCGCGTTGTTGTCGGAATTTCAGGCGGCATCGCCGCATTCAAATCAGCGGCTCTCGTTAGCCGCTTAGCGCAACGCGGTTTTGACGTAACTGTTGTGCTGACCGAAGCAGCCCAACAGTTTGTTGGTGTAGCGACCTTTGCAGCACTCTGCAATCGTGCTCCCGTGACCAGTGCGTTTGACAATCGTTATCCACTGGGACCTCACATCGAGTTAGCAACCGAGTGCAAGCTTTTTATCATAGCACCCGCAACGGCTCACATGCTTGCGAGTTGCGCACTCGGAACGGCCGATTGCATTCTGTCGACACTTTATCTCAACGTGGACTGTCCAGTTGTATTCGCGCCAGCCATGAGCACTCCCATGTGGGAAAAGCCGGCTGTGGTTCGAAACGTTAGTCAGCTCAAGTCCGATGGTGCACATTTTGTTGGGCCCGATTCCGGTTGGCTTTCCTGCCGACGCACAGGCGATGGACGCATGTCGGAGCCAGATGATATCATTACGGCTTGCGAACCATTCCTCCAATAACTTAGTCGACTCTTGATGGCTCGAATTGTTATCACTTCTGGTCCAACTCGCCAATATCTTGACCCGGTTCGATACTTGACCAACGCATCCAGCGGTCGCATGGGTGCCGCGCTCGCCCAAGCGGCCCTCGATCTAGGTCATGAAGTAATCGTGATTAGCGGTCCAGTCTCGATAGGTTATCCGTCCGCAGCCCAAGTGGTCGATGTCGTGACGACCCAGGAAATGCTTGATGCAACCAAATTGGCATTCGAGAACGCCGATGGTTTGGTCGGTGCCGCAGCCCCGTGCGATTACATGCCAAAACAAGTTGAAACGCACAAGCTTAGTAAAACGGGCGATGTGCTGCATCTCGCCTTGATCGAAACCCCAGACATTATTGCTAGCCTAGGTACCGCCAAGAGACGAGATCAATGGGTAGTCGGCTTTGCTTTGGAGACCGAAGACATTCGCTTTCGAGCCATTGTCAAGATGTCTCGCAAATGTTGCGATATGATTGTGTCCAATAGTGCATCTGCTATGAATTCCGAAGACAACTCCGTCGAAGTAATCTTGCGAGACGGAACCATTTTAGAACAAATCACTGGAACGAAGCCATCGGTGGCAAACGGTATCCTTTCGCACATTCAAAAGCAATTGATCGAACGAGCGCGATGAGTACAGGCCAGTTGGAATTCCAAAACCTACCTGATGTATCGTGTGCATTGGACGTACTGGTCGTTGCGCCGCATCCCGATGACGCCGAACTCGGGATGGGGGGAGCAATTTGCAAGATGATTCAGCAAGGAAAACGTGTGGGCGTTGTCGATTTGACGAGCGGCGAACCGACTCCTCATGGCAGCCTTGAGATTCGCGCCGCCGAGACGGCAATTGCAACAAGGGCACTCGGTCTCGAATGGCGCTACAACCTTGGCATGAAGAATCGATTTTTGGAAGCGACGCTGGAAAACCGCCACCGACTCGCAGGCTTGTTTCGTTTGACGCGTCCACGCTGGATCTTTGCACCCTATTGGTCAGATGCACATCCAGACCACGTTGCGGCCACCGAGCTAATCGAAGCTGCCCGATTTTGGAGCAAGTTGTCGAAAAGCGATTTGGCTGGTCATCCCTACCATCCCGAACGCATTTACTACTACTACTGTATCCATCTCAAGATGGTTCCGCAGCCGGCGTTTGTTCTCGATATCACGGACCACTGGCACGCCAAAGCGGCCTCGGTCGAAGCGTATCAGAGTCAGTTCGTTGCGGGTCGATCCACCGAGCCACCCAGCTTCGTGGAAAAACTCCGGGAGGAAGCCTCGTTTTGGGGCAAGACGATTGGCGTTCGTTATGGGGAACCGTTCGCTTCCAAAGAACCTATTGGTATGAAAAACTTCGAGTCGTTGGTCTAAACATGAATTCCGTTCGAAACCCTTGGCTCCCCTTTTCGTTTCTCTTTTTACTCAGCTTGCACGTCGGTTGCCAGAATCCGAAAACGCCGCCAGCTTCGTCGCAGCGTCTTAAGGTGGTAGCAACGACCGGCATGGTCGCCGATTTAGTGCGGCAAATCGGCGGCGAAAACATCGAAGTTGAGCAACTGCTCAGCAGCGGAGTCGACCCACACTTGTACAAGGCCAACACCGACGACGTGCGAGCGATTCGATCGGCGGATATGGTTTTTTATAATGGTTTCAAGCTCGAAGGCCGAATGGGTGACTTGCTAGGCAAACACACCGACGGAATCAAAAAACACATTGCCATCGCCGAATCCATTCCAAACGAATCCGCCTTAGGCGATCCTCAGCACGACACCGTCGACCCGCATGTATGGATGGATGTTGCATTGTGGGCATCGACGACAAGGATCATTGAGCGAGAACTAAAGCTGCGGCTCCCTGAGCATGCTGCAACCTTTGCCGAACAAGCAGACCAATTGAGAACGCGACTTGCAAATCTGGATGCGTTGGGGCAAGCGTGGATCGACTCGATCCCTCGAGAGCAGCGTATCTTGATCACATCGCACGATGCGTTTCGCTATTTCGGAAAACGCTATGGACTACAAGTCGAAGGGATCCAAGGCGTTTCCACTTCCTCGGAAGCAGGTTTGAGACGGATTAATGAACTTGTTGATCTACTCGTTCAAAAGAAAGTTCCGTCTGCATTCGTGGAGTCCAGCGTTCCAGAAAAGTCCGTGAGATCGCTGATCGAAGGTGCTGGACAAAAAGGAGCAACTGTTTCCATTGGTGGCGAGCTCTACTCTGATGCCATGGGGCCTAAAGGAAGCGATGCCGACAACTACGAAGGGATGATGATGCATAACTTCAAAACAATCGTGACGGCTTTGGGAGGCAATGCTGCAATGCCAGTTGCTTTGGGAGAGGCCTCTCCGACGAAAGAACGCAAGGAGTGACCTTGGTGAACTCCACAATACCCTCGATACCCTCAATACGGATCGCTGACCTAACCGTTGCGTATCAACGCAAGCCAGTCCTTTGGGAGATCAATCTGTCGATCCCTCAAGGATCGCTCGTCGGCTTGGTCGGCCCAAATGGAGCGGGCAAAAGCACGCTCATCAAATCGATAATGGACATGGTGCCTCGCATCTCAGGGTCCATCGAGATTCATGGCGATGCATTGTCCAAGCAGCGTCACAATATCGCTTATGTACCGCAACGCGAGTCGGTCGACTGGGATTTCCCTGCGACGGTTCTCGACGTGGTAACCATGGGGTTGTATCGCGAAATCGGTTGGTTTCTGCCTGTTCGCAAACAGCACCGCAAGCGTGCGATGGATGCATTGGCTCTCGTGGGAATCCCCGAGTTAGCCGACCGACAAATTAGCCAGCTCTCAGGCGGTCAACAACAACGAACGTTTCTTGCTCGTGCACTTGTGCAATCGGCCAATATCTTTTTGATGGACGAACCGTTCGCGGCGGTTGACGCAGCCACGGAACAGTCGATTATTCAAGTCTTGCGTGAACAGCAAGCCCAAGGCAAAACAATCCTGGTGGTCCATCACGATTTGCACACCGTTCCCGAATACTTTGACCATCTGATTTTGCTCAATGTGCGGGCTGTCGCTTGGGGACCTATGCAGTCGACATTCACACCAGAAAATTTGCGCAGAACCTATGGTGGCCGACTCACGTTGCTCGACGAAGTGACCGAAGCCATGCGGCGTCGCAACGTTGTGAAATAGGCGAGTAGGCTGCTCGGAGACTGAGCCAGTTGCGAAGCAGGCTGGTTTTGTCCCTCATGACCTTGTGTCATGAGAAGCAAAGTCTGGTAATCGTGTACGACGCAAATCGTTCGGCCCCTTCAGGGCAGCGTCGTTCCTTATTACCATTACCCAGGGCGACGCTGCGCTATGCCCTGGGCTACTTTCTGCCCCATTCGGCCATTCGGGCCATTCGGGGCGAAAGACGAGGAACCGCTTCGAGCGCGTTACACGAATGGTGCTGGATCGTTCGGCTACATGGGCCGACGTGGTCGTTCCGGGGTTTCGGCAGGCCGTCCGCCTTCACCGCGTTGTCCGCCAGGTCCTCCGCGCCCTTCACCGCGAGGTCCGCCTTCACCGCGTGGTCCACCTTCACCGCGTGGTCCGCCTTCGCCGCGTGGGGGACCACCGGCGTTGTCTCCATGCATTTTGATAAAGTCTGCGATGAACAAGATGAGTTCATCCTTGCTGAGCTTGTCGTCTTTGTCCGAGTCGAATCTCATTGCATGCTCGAACATGCGATCAGGATTTGGGGAAAAAGCAGTTGGGCCACTTGGTCCTCCTGGACCACCTTCACGTCCTCCTGGACCACCTTCACGTCCTCCTGGACCACCTTCACGTCCGCCAGGACCACCTTCACGTCCGCCAGGACCACCTTCACGTCCGCCTGGACCACCTTCACGTCCGCCTGGACCACCTTCACGTCCGCCAGGACCGCCGGGACCACCGAACCCAGGTCCTCGACCAGGACCTCCTTCACGTCCACCAGGTCCACCAGGTCCAGGTCCACCTTCGCGTCCGCCAGGACCACCAGGTCCGCCGAATCCAGGTCCGCCAGGTCCAGGTCCGCCAGGTCCTCCACCACCTTGACCACCGCCACCACCTTGACCGCGTCCTGCGGGTCGGTACTCGTCCTCGGAAAGTTTACCATCCTTGTTTTTATCGAGAGTCATCAACGCGGCTGTTGCATTTTTGAGTTCTTCTGCGGAGATCATTCCGTCATGATCTGCATCAAGTGCTTCAATAATGGGGGATGGGCGTCCTCCACCGGGGCCACCGGGGCCACCTTGTCCACCAGGCCCACCACCAGGACCTCCTCCCCCACCGCCTTGTCCGCCGCCAGGACCTCTACCACCCGGCCCATCCGGTGGCTGTGCAAAAGCGGTCGTCGCGCTTGAGACGATCAGCAATCCAAGTGTCCAAGTCCATCGTTTCATTTGAAAATCTCCAAAGGGTTCTAAACAAAAACTGAATTCTTCTTTCGACGTTCGTCCGCAGGCTCACTCAACCACACGAAACACGTCGTTCTTCTTAAACACGATCGGGCCACCGCGGCCGCCGATCGATTCAAACTCGATATGGGTATCCAACAACACGCCCACTGGAGCGTTGCTTGGTACCTCTATTTCGATCGAAACGGTATTGCCATCTCGGGTTATCGTCTTGGCCTCAAATGGACCGATCTGTGCCCAGTTTGGTTTGGAACTGGGCAATGGCCTTCGTAGAGCTTTGGCAGGATCCAAGTCGAATTGGACCGTATGCGTCTTGCCTCGTGATGCTGTACCTGGTCGCACAGAAACGATCACTTTGTCCATTCGGTTTTCGCCCTCTTGTGTGTTGTCAACCAGTGCACCGACTCCACCTCGCCTGGGTCCTCGATTGTTGCTAGGTTCGACGACACCCGCGTATCCACCCAGGATATACGGGAAGCGACCGGGAGTTACGTGATAGTGAAAACCTCGCGAGTCATCGCTGTGTCCATTGCAAACATCGAGAGCTTGTTTTCCGCTAAGATCCTTAGCCATCACACCGTCGGATTCGTATGGTCCGTAAAGCGGGAAACCGTCAAAGGCAAATCCAATAACAGGGGAATGTTGCTTGCCATCGTCTTTGAAAGGAGAACGTACACAGGCGGGATACTTGTGATAATGATAAACACCTGTTTGCTGAGGATGCCCGCAACACGAATCCAGCCAAACTTCGGAGTAGCCAGCAACTGCATTCATCCCCTCCATCTCAAACGGATTGAAAAACACGACGCCATTAAGAGCTGTTCCGATGGGTCCCATCGGTAGTCGCGTTATTTGGTCAGCTTTTTTTGGTTCAAGCGGCAATCGAAACGTAAAGTTTTGAACGCGAATGGAATTCGGATTCCCGCTATTGGGATAAACGGCCGTTGGATGGTTCGGGTAACCTTGACTCTCCATGATCAAGAATTGTTTGTCATGACTCAGCCGAACGTTTTCGATACCGTCTTTGTTTGAGTCCTGGGCATGATACGAGAACAAGTCAACGAACTGATTTCCGTCGCGATAGTAGTAAACAGGCGATTCCCCCTCTTTGACAAACCAACGGCCACCTATCGCTTTAAGATCACTGGGCGGATCGACAGCCCATCCGCAACTAAAAAAACAGGTCATGAGCAGGATCGACATCGCGATCTGAACCTTGCTTTGTTGCGCCATTGGAATACTCTTGCGATAGATAGTCGTGTGGGAAGTGCATTTGTGACAGGCTATCATACTATGCCAACCTGAACCCAAGATTAAGGCCATCGGATAATTTGAAACTACCAAAAACGGATTGGGCAAAACGTGAATGGGACGAACGTTCCACTCCTTTGTTTGGCCGGGATAACTTGGTTTGGCCGGGACAACTTTGTTTGGCCGGGATAAATGGTCCCATCCTACCCTCCGTTTCGTCCTGTAGCTTTCAACCTTACGCTCGCAAATGAGTGCTTTACGAATCTACGGGTTGATCTGCTTGACGGTCGTCGTCAATGCGATTCCATGCGTCTTTCACTCGATTGGGAAGCGAATCTTTGATGAGTTTTTCTTTTTCGGGGACATTTTCCAGCAGCTTCATATCCCGAATGGCTCGGTCGTAAAACTCCTTTGCAACCGATGCATTCACGACCTTGTTTGTCAAATATCCCATCTCGATATTGGCAATAGTACGAAGCACATCGTCGGCGAACGGGGATTCAATCACTCGGGTGAGTGAATCCGCAGCCATCTTGTAATTCTCTCCCTCGATCGCCAATCTCGCTATTTGGAGCTCCGCTTTTAAGTCGTAGTTGTGACTGATTTCGTCCGTTGCTTTGAAGTTTTCGCCTATCGCTCGCCAGTGCTTGAGATCGTTTTCAATCAGGGCCAACGCATATTGCCTTTGAACGGTCGATTGGCGAACGACTCCGGCTGTCGACGACTTCACGGCAAGCAAATCTCGTTGCGTTGCAAACATGGTAGCAAATAAGCCAATCCCGATCGAACCAACAACGGTTGCAATCTTCCAAAGCATCGATCGAGCATGGACGACGGTTGCCTTAGCTGTGGCCGCTGTCATTGTTCCGTTGCGTGATAGCTTTTGCAATTGTTGAGTGGCTGCCAAATTGCTTACATGCTGATGATCAATGATCAAGCCTGCAAATGGGATCATCTGGTCCAAATGACCTTCCAGGCTAGTATCCACGACTTCTCGCAACGCTCGGCTCAACTCGGACGCAGATGCATAGCGTTCGTCTGGACTTTTGGAGAGTAGCTTATGAACGATGCTCACAATTGCTGGCGGCAAATCCGGTCGGAGTTGGCTTAACGACGGCGGTTCGGCTTGCAAGTGCTGCATGGCAAGCGCCAACGCGGTCTCGCCCGAAAAAGGTGGTCGGCCTGACAACATGTGATATGCTGTCGCTCCCAGCGAATACAGATCGCTGCGTGAATCGACGGCCAGTCCTTGGATCTGCTCAGGGCTCATGTACAACGGAGTACCAAGCGTTACACCCACTGCCGTCAAGTTTTGAGACTGCCCACGGGCTCGGGCCAAGCCGAAATCTGCAATCTTAACTTCGCCATCGGGTGTCAATAACAAATTGTCGGGTTTGATATCGCGGTGCACTAGGCCGATCGAAGCGGCTTTTTGTAGTGCCGCAGTCGCTTGCCACAAGATCGACACCGATTCCGCCAACGGCAGTGCACCTCGGCGCTGAATGTATGCGTGCAAATTGCTGCCAGGCACATACTCCTGGGCAATGTAGTGAATCGATTCAAACTTGCCAACATCGTACACTTGGACAATATTCGGATGCATCAGCGAAGCCACAGCGCGAGCCTCTTGCAAAAATCGCTGCTCATGATCGCTTGAGCCAACAAAGTCTGCACGCATGACTTTTAACGCTACGTGGCGATGCAATGACTCTTGGAACGCGAGATACACCTCTGACATACCGCCGACGCCAAGACGATGCAAAATCGAAAAACCAGCGATGCTTTGGTTTGTCAAATCGTTCGAGTCAGACTTCGCATTCATGTGGCGTTCGATTCCATGGCTGATTCCTTGGTTTTCCATTTCAAGAGGATTCGCGATTGCTCGTGCGCACTGACATCCACGATAATCTGCCCATCGGAAACCTCTAGAGTATCGAACTCGCGGCATTGACTGTCAACTCGCCAAGCAGCAGCCACATCCCGGAAAAAGCTAATTCTTGCCGAACCAGATTTTCCTTGCGTTTCCTGCAACCATACACAAGCGTCCCCTTTTTGCCCCGTAAACGTTTCAACTTGCTCCGCCGAGAGATGCTCCGTCGCAAGAACTGGATTGGGATTTGTAAAGGAAAAATAAACGCTAGGCAAATTGCATTGAGCCAACCAAGCACCGGCGTCCGGCTTGTCGCTAACCACGCTTGCTTCCTCAATCATCCAGGGTGTATCGCATTGATCTAGCGCCGTTTCGTAGGGACGCGGCCAATCCAATCCAATCGCAAAGCGTTCGCTAGCAATCCCGTTTCCGCCTGTCGGAATGGATGAAATCAGAAAGCGTGATTCGTGTCGACGGTGCGCGCTCAAGCCGCGAGGCGCAAGGTAAATTCGGTGTTCTGCATCGTCGATTTCAATGAGCTCAACACTCGCTTGAAGCGGTGATTGCAGTTTCCCCTTCGTGCCTTGATGCCAAGCATTTATCGACGCACCTTCGTTTAGCCAGGCGGTTCTCCATACACAGCCACACTGATCGGCATTGAGGTTTTCTGCGTGAATCTCAACTTCCACCCATCGAGCACCTTTCCACAACGTATAACTTGTCGTGAGTCTCCCCACGCTTCCGTCAGGAAATATGCTGGTACCAGTAACTTCTATCGTGCCAACCAATTTCGACGTTTGGAGCAATCGGAGTTGAACATCTTTCAAGTCGAGGCAATCTGCATCCTCCCACTTGCGTAGAACATCGGCATTGCCACGCACAAGCGATGCCTTTCCGCTAAGTAGACTACCACGTTTGTTTGCAACATAAATCGAACGCAAGTGACCGCGTTTCGGATCGATCTGGATCTCCATAAATTCATTCGCAAGCGTCCAATCGGATTGCGCGATTCCGCTTCGTGCCCCCGCGATGCGATTCCAAAACGAGGGCTTCGCGTTTGACTGCGTCAATGCAGCCGCACCGGCGTACCTGGATTTCCCCGTACGAAAGCGAATAAAGCCAAAAGGTGGAATATCGACAATCGCCCGCGACGTGCCATTTGACGATTCAGCAGCGTAAATGCGACTGCAGGACGTTTGATCGATGGTTCCTGGAATGTCCTTGAGGAATAGGCGTTGCGGATGACTAGACGGGTTGGCGATTAAGTAGCTTGTTGCTTCTTTGGTCGCCTCCGCGTTCGAACTTGTCGTTCGATTGCTGAGAGTGTCTCGTATCTGGGCAAGTTGATTCTCGCGACAGGCTTGCAGGCGTGGCTGCAATTTGGAACAGTCTTCGTCATCGCGTTCAGAACCAGCTTTGTCGGTGTCAAACCAACCATCCACGCAATTCACCAATTGCTCGATCTCCGCAACATATGCATCCGATTCGCCGTTCTGAATGGGCGCATTCGAAACCGAGTTTTTAGCGACTTGTGTCCATAGATAACGGAGTGACTGAAGTCGCTCCAATCCGATTCGCGTTTGCTGATAGCTAATAATCTTTTGATGCAATCCAATTTGTTCGCGAGTCGATTTTGGAATTGGAATCTTAAAGGAATTGTTGGGGAAACTATCGCTGGAATAAGGCTGACTTGTCGAAGTGAAGTAGCTTTCTGCGGTATGAAACGCACCCAATGCGGGCGTTCGAGCGATGACGCGCAGAAGATCCTGCTGAGGCTGCAATTGGATTCCTGGCCAGTGCGCAAGGATTAATGTTGGAACATGATGGTAATCCAGTTGTTTGGAAAGCGATTCGGCCAAATCGATGTAACTGTCGGCCGAAGCAGCATCGAAAACGTGACCAACAACGGTGTCAAGCGACTTGCCCTCACTGTTCGCTTGCCAGCGTATCTTGGCCTGATCCCTATCGGGTACTGTCCCTTCACCCCAAGCGACCAATAGCGAGCCTGTATAACCAAACTGAGTAAGCCATATTGGATCAGAAGCGATGAAACCTGCCCGATAGCGGGTGAAAACTTTGGGTGCATCAACGCCTAGATCCGCGTAAGAACGAATGCCGCGTCCCATCTCCCGAACAATCGAAGAGGAGGAAAGATAGGAGTGAGGACGCTCGAGCTCTAGACCGCCTACAAGCGAGATCTTCTTTTCCGCAATGCCCTGTGCGATACGAGTCCACGCGTTTGCATTTCGGTCCTTGAGCAACTTGAGCAAAGCCGAAGTCGCGAGCAGATTGGTCGGATGACTTGTCTCCAATTGTCGATCCAACGAAGGACCGAGTGTCGTGGTCGCCAATAAGACCACGTCCAACAAGTAGGCTTGCTGAGAACAATACCGATCCCGTTCCTGAGACAAGGAATCGAAACACGTTTGTAACCATCTTTCGGTTTCCTCCATATCGTTGTTAAGCGAACTTCGCGCAGCCGAGAGCGCTTGCTCACTGAACATGATCCAATCGATATTCCACGAGTAGCGGAGCTTTCGAGCAAGGATCTGAATTTGCAAAACGGCGTATCCCAGCGCATAAAAATCGTCGATCAAAATCGGTGAGTCACTGCTTTGTTCGCTTGGCCCGCTTTCGCTTGACGGTCCAATCGACGCCAACAGCGAAGATACCAAATCGGCCCTTGACTTCGAATTGGTATCGACGAGAACGCATTGACCAAGCTCCAAACGTTCGCGCTGCGGTTGGTCCACTTTCGATTTGGAGACCTCAGGACAAACGACGAGTGAGTGTTCCAGATCCAACGCGCTGCCATCCGCTTTTTTCCATTCCGGCAACGTTCCCAACGTCGCTAGAAGCCTGGGATCCCACTGACAAGTCCAAGCATTCAAGAAATCGAGGGCGCTGTCATGCCCCATTCGTGTTGGCAAATCCTCAAGCGAGGAGCTTGGAATAACAAAGATCGATCGTTTCAATTCAGTCATTAGGTCGCAGGTTTTTCGAGTTAGGATTCCACTCTACCATAGTACCACAACACAGAAAAGCTGCGACCGGAAGGGCGCCAGAACTGCCCATGCTTCGGACCACTAATCGCGAAAAACAAGGTTTTCTTGGCAACAGCGATAAATTGTGTCCGGATTTTCAGCGACCCGAGATACCAATCGCGTTCGCACAGCCCCGTCCGCCGCGATCTCGTCCCCTGCGATCTCGTTCCCTGCGAAAGCCAAAAGCGAAAACTCGTTACCAAGCTCCGCTTGGTAATGCTATCCTGGAAGCTCTGCTTCCCGCCCAGCTACGGCCGCAGTCGTCGAAGCAGAGCTTCGAGATGTGCGTTACCAAGCAGAGCTTGGTAACGAGTACACGAGTACACGAGTACACGAGTACCTAATTAAACGCAATTACGAACCAATCACTACGGGGGACTGATGAATGCCGCGCTCGCGTTATCGATTTGGAGACGATGCTTACCCTTACTTCATGACTTGGACGATTGTGGGTTGGCTACCTGTTTTCACTCGCCAGGAATCTACCAAAATCATTTACGATTCATGGCGTTTTTTGCAACTGGAACGCGAGTTTCAATTGCTTGGATATGTAATCCTCGAAAACCATGTGCATTTGATTGCAACGGCACCGAACCTGGCTGCTGCAGTCAAGTGTTCCAAGTCCTTCACCGCCCTCCAGATAGTTGAACTCCTAAAAAAACGCAATGCACGTCAATTGCTTCGTGGATTGGCTGCCCTCAAGCTGCCGAACAAAAAACAATCCGAGCATCAAGTATGGCAAGAGGGGAGTCACCCCAAGATAATCGAGACAGATGAGATGCTTTGGCAGAAGCTGGAGTATATCCATAATAATCCAGTGGAACGTGGTTACGTAGACGACCCTCTGCATTGGCGATATTCAAGTGCACGAAACTATGCCGGGCAGCCAGGCTTAATCGAGGTTGTGACAGACTGGATGTAACTCGCGGAGAAGATACATCTCGTGACTTCCCACCTCACTCCGCACCTACACCTCACTCCGCACCTACACCTCGTTACCAAGCTCCGCTTGGTAACGCGATTATGGAAGCTCCGCTTCCTGTCTACGTGCCCTCGATCTGCTGCCTAGCTCCCACAGTGCCCCGCAAAACCAGTGCCACTCGAAGCAGAGCTTCGAAATCTCACGTTACCAAGCAGAGCTTGGTAACGAGGGTAAAGCAGAGCTTGGTAACGAGGGTACCAGGGTGCCCCAGAGCTTGGAAACGAAGGCTCACCGCGCGTGCCGCGCCTCGTGGTCCAACAACCATTTTTTGGCCGTGAGCCCACCGCCGTAACCTGTCAGTGCTCCATTCGCACCAATCACCCGATGGCAAGGCACGATGATGGAAATCGGATTGCGTCCGTTGGCCATGCCGACGGCCCGCGATGCATTCGGATTACCAAGTTCTCGCGCCAACTCTCCATAGCCACATGTCTTTCCATAAGGTATCTGGCAAAGACCCTTCCAGACTCGTTTTTGAAACTCCGTTCCCGCCGCAGCAATAGGCACATCGAATTGAATGCGCTCACCAGAAAAGTACTGGTTCAATTGAAAAACGGCGTTTGCAAACGCGTCATCATCGCTCAGACTGTCCCCGTCGATCGCAGGTGTGTGCTTTTGATTGCGGATGTAAACACCGAAAAGAAATTGCGTATCGCCAGTCAAAAGCAATTCGCCGAGTGGTGACTCAATGCAGCGATACAACATTTTCGTTCCCATTTTTGGTTTCATATCATTTCTCATTGGTTTAAATGGAAGAAGCCCGCTCGCCTAAGAACTCTTGTTCGGACCGAAAGTGAGTGCTATTGGATACTGGGACCGCAGTTTTTTGAATTGTTTTTGCTGGGAACAGATATGAAATGGATGCGAGCGAATCGCGAATCGAGTAAATTGCTTGTAGCACTGTGGTAACAATGTAAGAATTCCTTCCAAACCCATTCGAGAATTTTGCTATGACACAATCATCACGTCGTCAATTTCTAGAGCATAGTCTTCTTGCAACTGCAACCGCGATGGCCGCTCAATCGCGATTTTCAGGTACAGCCGTGGCCGATGACAATCAGTCTCCCAAGATCGGACCAAACGATACCATTCGAGTTGCCGTGATCGGGGCCGGTGGTCGTGGCGGATCCCACATCGGAGGCTTCGCTGGCATGCGTGGTACACAAGTTACACATATTTGCGATTGCGATGAAAAAGCAGGCCAAAACTCATGTGAATCAGCCGGTGAGCTACAAAACGGAAAGAAGCCAAGTTGGGTCAAGGATCTCAGAAGACTCCTCGACGACAAATCGATCGATGCTGTCAGCATCGCCACACCTAATCACTGGCACTCCTTGGCTGCCATTTGGGCGGTTCAAGCGGGCAAAGACGTCTATGTCGAAAAACCTGTTTCTCACAACGTTCTCGAAGGTCGCCGACTTGTTCAGGCAGCACGCAAACACAATCGAATTGTCCAAACCGGCACGCAGAGCCGATCCAACCCTGGGATGCGAGACGCCATGGCCTTCATTCATGCGGGCGGAATTGGTGACGTTAAGATCTCGCGAGGTTTGTGCTACAAACCCCGTGGTTCCATCGGCCCAAAAGGAACCTACGAACCACCCAAGGACGTCGACTATGACCTGTGGTCTGGCCCTGCACCTATCCTGCCGGTTACCAGAAAGCGATTTCACTACGACTGGCATTGGCAATGGGCTTACGGGAACGGCGACCTCGGAAACCAAGGCATCCATCAAATGGACCTTTGCCGATGGGCGCTCAATGAGAATCGACTGTGCGAGCGAACCTTCTCACTAGGGGGGCGATTTGGTTACGAAGATGCAGGTGAAACAGCCAACACTCAAGTGGTAGTGCATGACTACGGACCGCGTCAGCTCATTTTCGAAGTGAGAGGTTTGCCAACCGAAGCCTACAAAGAAGCCAAAGTAGGCATCATCATCGAAGGAACCAAGGGCTACCTTGTCATGACCACCTATGACAACGGAACCGCTTTCGATCTGGACGGAAAGCCGTTCAAGCAATTCAAAGGTGGCGGTGACAATTACCACTACAGCAATTTCCAGGACGCAGTTCGAAAGCGCGACTACAAAACGCTCAATGCGGACGTCGAAGAGGGGCATTTGTCCAGCGCCCTATGTCACTTGGCCAACATCTCGCTCCGACTTGGTACGGAAGTGAATTCGTCCGATGTCGCGGGCATACTCAAAGATGTCACAGGACCCGAGAACATGCAAGGTTGCTGGCAGAGAACGGCGGACCACCTCGCGGCAAACAAAGTTGAGAACTACCGGGTGCAAGTGGGACCTCGGTTGGTTTTCGATCCGATTTCCGAAACGTTCCCGAACAATGCAAAAGCCAACACAATGCTAACTCGGGAATACCGTCGTGGTTTTGAAATCCCAACCGAAACGGCAGTCTAAGTCACACGGACGATGATCAAAACAGTCAAGCAGAACCCGAGCGGCACGATCGCGTTAGATTACCCCATCACGCGAAACGCGTTGTCGCGTGAAATGGTAGCGGCGTTGATCGAAGCCTTCTCCGATTTCCATCGAGAGAAATCGGTGCGTGCCGTCATTTTGACGGCCAAAGGGGCCGTTTTTTGTTCCGGAGTGGACCTCAAGGAATGGCATACCATTGCGAAAGAGAACGAACCGTTTGAGCAATGGCAAGAAGTCGCTTCGGAACTTCAGGAGTTGGTCGAAGTCATGCTGCGATTTCCCAAACCGATCATCGCTTCCATCGATGGCTCGGTACATGGGATGGGATTGGCGCTTGCCCTTGCAAGTGACCTAGTTGTTGCGAGTCCGAGTTCGACTTTTGAATTGTCGGCATCCAAGCTTGGGCTTATTTCTGGGCTGGTTGCTCCACTGCTTGCGTTTCGATGCGGCGGTGGCGTTGCGGCCAAGCTACTGATTGGTGGTGATTCGATGGATGCTGTCGAAGCATATCGATTGGGTGTGGTACATCACATTGTTGCTTCCGAGTTAACCTGGGCAAAGGCTCATGAAATATCGGGCAAGATAGCTCAATGCGCGCCCGAATCGATTCAAATGACGAAGCGACTCTTGAATGAAATGATCGGTGAATCGCTGTTGACACACTTGGTAAGCGGTGCTGCGGCGATGGCGACAGCTTGTACTACCTCCGCCGCAATCGAAGGTCTAGCTGCATTCTCAGAAAAACGCGAAACTAAGTTTCCTTGACTTCAAACAAACTGCGAAAGCAGTACGAATACCATCTCGATCTGCTGCCGAGCTTCCGCAAGCCCGAAGAGGCAGAGGTTTGATCTCGTTTAACAGTTAGTCGTGGAACCACGAAAGGCACGAAAAGCACGGAAGAATTAGGGTATGAGAAAAAAATCTATTGACGCAAGGTTCGAAGCGGGAGGTTTGGTTCAGACGACAGCAGAGAAAGAATCGACATCCTTGCTGCTGCATTCATGAGTCGACTGCTCTTTCCTTCTTCTGTTCGTGTATTTCGTGTTTTTCGTGGTTAAAATCCGATCCCGGTGGAAGCTCCGATGATGACAGCAGTTCGATTCGGTAGAGAGTTCATGAAACGCCTCTTCGGGATGTTGCTCGTCTAGACTTGTCGACTTATTGCTATAATCCCGCGATCGCGGTCCACGCCCGCCTTGAGTTTCCTTCGTTTGTGCCTTGAGTTTACCAATGGTCATCATCCTTTTTCGCTTGCTGGGCTTAGCCGCCCTCGTCGTTTCGTTCGTCAACTCCACAACTCATCCCATCTGCCTCGCATCCGACGTTACGAAAATCGAATCGTTCCGCGCCACCGCAGTGGATGGCCGTAAAGTCGAATGGGACAAGTCGGCGTCGATCCACATCTACTTCTTTCTCGGCACGGAATGCCCTGTCGCTCGTCTTTACGCCAATCGCATTCAATCCTTGGCTGAAAAGCTTGAGCCTCGCGGGGTTCGATTTGTAGGGCTTAGCAGCAATTCTCAAGATTCGGAATCCGATCTGCTGAAATTTGCGAAAGAACTCGAAATCCAATTCCCTCTCATCCAAGATCTCGGCCAATCGCTTGCTCGTTTTTTTCATGCATCCCGCACCGCCGAAGTGATCGTCGTCGATCGTTCCGGGACCATTCAATATCGCGGTCGAGTCGATGATCAGTTTACGCCCGGTGTCAAACGTTCCGCCCCTAGCTCAAGCGAACTGACACGTGCCATCGACGAAATACTCGACGGAAGAACGGTCACGATCCCATCAACGCCTCCCGTTGGATGCTTGATTTCGTTCGAACGCTCCGAACAAAAAGATGCGCCCGTAACATTCACCAAAACCATCGCTCCCATTCTCTATCGGCATTGCTTGGAATGCCATCGAGCCGGTGAAATCGGGCCGTTTGACATCTCCGAATATTCCGAGCTACGAGGTTGGGCCGACATGATCGTTGAGGTTATCGACCAAAAACGCATGCCGCCTTGGCATGCAAGTCCCGAACATGGGGCATTCAAAAACGCTCGCCAAATGACAACCGTAGAAATCGACTCCATTAAGCAATGGGTTGCCGCTGGCACTCCCTACGGCAATGCTGACGAATTGCCTGAGATGCCGTCCAAGGTGGAAGGCTGGCGACTTGCCAAAGCACCAGACAAAATCGTTGCGATGCGAGAACAGCCCTATATCGTTCCCGCAAATGGGACAGTCGACTATCAGTACTTCGTCGTCGATCCAAAACTGACCGACGATTGTTGGGTTTCGGCAGCCCAAGTTATCCCAGGCAACCGCTGCCATCGTCCACCATGCGATTGTTTTCATCCGCCCGCCCGATGACCGAGACTTCAATGGCATCGGTTGGTTGACGGCTTATGTTCCTGGTCAGCGCGCAACGCAATTCCCACCTGGATATGCGAGACGCGTGCCTGCTGGTTCCAAATTCGTATTTCAGATGCACTACACTCCAAACGGGCGTGAGCAATCGGATCTTACGCAGATAGGTATCAATTTTATCGACGCGGCAGCGGTTACCAACGAAGTCTTCACGCTGGTCGGTATCGATCAAGAGTTTGAGATTCCGCCCAGGTCGGCCAACCATCCGGTGCATGCAAGTGTGCCTTGGTTTCCCAAAGATGGCGAGTTGATTGCGATCATGCCGCACATGCATTTGAGAGGCAAGGCATTTCAGCTTCGTTCGAAGGCGGGCAACAATGAATCCATTCTGCTGGACGTGCCTCACTATGATTTTAATTGGCAACACACTTATGAGTTCACCCAACCACTGCCATTTCAAGACGTAACAGCCCTCGATTTTACAGCAACTTTTGACAACTCAGCGGCGAATCCATTTAATCCCAACCCCGATGAATACGTGATGTGGGGTGATCAGACGTGGGAGGAGATGGCAGTCGCCTTCTTCGAAGTGGCTCGACCGCGAAAGCAAAGTTCCACCGACGAGGTGCCCGAAGACGCTGCTAGAAAACGCATAGCCAAGACGAACGACGACGCGCCGAGCCCCGCTCAAGTCGCCTTTGCGGACGCATATCTGAAACGATTCGATGCGAATCAGGACTCGATGGTTTCCTTCCTGGAGGTACCGCGGATCGTGCAGGATTACTCTTTTTATCGGATGGATCAAGATGGCAATCGGCTGATCACACGAGACGAATTGATCGCTGCGGCAAAGGGACGACGTGCAAGATAGTTCGAATTTAAATGTGCCCATAACGGCAAAGATTTTCGCGTCGGTAATCGATTATCCTCGATCTTGTTTGTCGATCTTGTTTGTCCTAACGATGATCGCGCTGGGTGGCTATTATCGACCGACGTGGCCCAAGGAACTCTGGAAATGGGCAGCCGGCTCGAGCGTCGAATCCGCAGCCATAGACGCAGACGAACCCAAACCGGGCGAGTCGCGCGGCCCCAAGCGGCGGTCCCGATCGGCCAACAATCCAAAAGCATCCCTTGGCCGAGCAGATGCTTTTCTAGTGGTTCAATCGCCGCAAATATTCACGGCCGAAGGTGCTACAGCCCTCAGGCATGTCATTGAACGATTAGAATCGCTCGAAACGGTCGCGAGTGTTCGCTCGTTGGACCAAGCTCCGCCGCTCAATATCTTTGGGCTACCTGAACCGATTCTGCCGCGTGGGCAAGCTTCCGAGCAACGCTTTGCGATGGCCAAAGAGCGGGCTATCAAGCATCCATTGGTGGTTGGTCAATTGCTTTCACCCGATGCGGAAACGTTGCTGATTGAAGTTCAATTCGATTGGATCTTTGTCAATGAGGATGCGGACTGCACGACGCGACTGCTTGAGACAGCTCGCAAGGCTGCGGCGGAGCATCCCCAAGTGAAGATGCAGATCGATTTGACCGGTCCTGTTCCGTTTCGATTGATGCTTCTGGAGAATGAAAAATCCAACGAATTGAAGTACCAGTTCATTGGCTACGGAATGATTCTGTTGATGGCCATCATCCTTTTCCGCGGCTTAAGTGTCGTATTGGTGGTAGCATCTGCACCTGTCATCGGTGTCTTTTGGACGCTAGGATTCCTGCGTTATTTTGGTTTGCAATTCAACCCATTCAGCAGTGTCATCTTGCCTGTATTGCTAAGCCTGGTCGGATTTACCGATGGCGTACACATGATGGTGCATATTCGCAGTGAACTCAACCAAGGGAGATCGCCTCGCGATGCTTGCCGAAATACATTGCGGCTGGTCGGACTAGCTTGCTTCTTGACGTCGTTGACGACGGCGATTGGGATGGGTTCGTTGGTCGTTGCCCACCACTCCATTGTTCGCGAATTTGGTTGGTCTTGCGTACTCGGAGTGACTGCGACTTGGGTCTCGGTGATGCTCGTTATTCCGTTGGTCTGTTGCACGCAATGGAGTCGACGACTGGCCAAGGGGGCTGATCGAGGATTCATTGATCAGAATCTGAATCGGATTGGACCCTTCATTTCGAAGACCATTCGTTACTCACGCCCGATCAGCTACATGTCGATTCTCATGCTGGTTGTCATGGGCGCCTATGCGTTAACCTTGAAACCGGATGATCGCAAATCGAATGCGTTGCCCAGTGGCAGCGAAACGCAGCGCGCTTTGGCTCATTTGGACAAAGCCATGGGCGGACTTGATATGTGTGAAGTGCTGTTGTCATGGAAAGATGGGACTCAGTCCGACGAGCAGGTTGCAACCCTCATCTCCCAGATGGATGTCATCTTAAGGAAAGAGCCGCTGGTCGGCCATCCGCTTTCCTTGTGCCGATTGCTCGAAGCGTTGCCCGGTGAGGGTACAGCCGTTGAAAAAATTTCGATGGCTGAGCTGTTACCGCCGCCGCTCAAACAGGCATTGTATTCGGCAGAGGAAAAAACGGCGAAGATCGTGTTTCGATGCCAAGACTTGGGAACAGCCGCATACAAACCGACCTTCGAACGGATCGAAAAAGCCTTCAAAGACTTGGAGACAGAAAACGGTGCCGCGATACGTATCACGATGTCGGGTGAACCGATTTGGCGTTGGCGAGACCTTTTTCAGATCGTGACCGATTTGATAGCAAGTCTCGGATCTGCTGCCATTGTCATTTTTGGGGTAATGGGAATTGCCTACCGTTCCTTGCGAATTGGGCTGATTTCGGTCATTCCGAATCTCATACCACTCGCAGCGTCCGCAACTTGGATGGCCATCACAGGGCAACCGCTTGAAATCGTCGGGGTGTGCGCATTTACCGTATGTCTTGGAATTGCCGTGGATGACACGATCCATTTCTTGTCGCGTTATCGGGAAGAGCTTCGCCTCACGACGGATCACAATTTAGCCATCGAGAGAGCCTTTCAAGGTGTCGGTACGGGAATGATCATGACTACGGTTGTACTGGTGGCGGGGTTCAGT
>JAIPFP010000181.1 GCA_021736575.1 Pirellula sp.
AGTTCTGGTAGAACTATTGGTTCGGCGTATACATCGGGAAATCGAACAACAGTCCGCGGCGCAAGCGGTAGAACGATTGAGACCAAGAGCACCAATCGCGATCGCACCACTTTTCGATCGGCGAGTGGCAGCAACTTAGGTTCTGCAAGCCAGTCCTGAAACCAAACTAACTTCCGAGACGCAAGTGGTCGTTTGATCGGGTCGGCTAACAACAATGGTAGTCGAACGACATTTCGAGATAGCTCAGTGCGTTCGACGGGTTCTGCGAGCAACAGCAGGAAGTAGCAAGCTTTGAATATAATGCACCAAGAATTCACCTAATATGAAGTGCGTAGTTGGAGATCGCAATGAACGAAACGACTGTATCCCACGTCGCCCGGTGGGCGAACTGGTTCGCCAATTTGTCGGGAACATCAAGTCCCATTCGGCTTCGCTTCAGCGAAGGATGGATCGTAGGCTCCGGGTCGCCTCCGTTCCCAAAAACCGGCGGTATCTATATTTTTGCGGATGCCGATGGAGTCGGAAAACCTTCACCTATCGATGCGTCCTGTCAGCGAGTTCTTGACGTAGGGAAAGCGAATAAGGACCTAGTTAGGCGCATCACGGACCATCTTCCCCTTTGCAAAGGCAAGCGAATCGTCGTCTACACAATTGGCGTTGACGACAACCTGATAGACGCGTTCTCCCCCCATTTTCCTACGATCCTCGAGAAGTTCATTTTCTCCTGTTGCGTGCGACACTGCGGATCCATCCCGGAATGGAACAATATTTTTGGCAACGGCAAGCCAAATCATAAGGCCAAACCACTACCGGGAGCGAGGACTCCGTCGGGCGCAGATATTGCCTTGTGGGCGCGAGAATTCGTTGAAATGCCTACCGCTCCGATTCCCGCTTCCCTTTCGCTCGCGAAGTCTCTGCTGCAAACCGACAGACTAGGATCGGGGCAGATTGCTATTGTCACTCTGGCTTCCGAAAGCGGGCAATCGCGAAATCTAGAAACGTCGACTGACCAGGTCATTTATATCGGCAGACAGGTGACAGTTTTCCAAAACCAAATCGGTACTACGACTCACAAAATAAACGTCACATCGCCTTGCGACTATTCGCGCGCCCTTGAGATGTTCTTGAAATACTCATTCGTTCGCTGTGCTGGCGCACCTCCAGCGCACAACGACACGCGCCGTCGGAATTGAGCTTATCGAACGATGGGATCCTTCGCTCATAACGAGTTGATTCGAGTTACAGCAATGTGGCACGAGACGGTAACAACAATAATAGTAGAACGACACTTCGCGATAGCTCGTGGCGGACAATGGGATCTGCGAGCGGTAATCGGCGGTAGGATCAATGGTCGTTCACAGCACCGTTAAGAAAAGTGATTTTTCGGCCAGGAATAAACTAAATACGGACAGAATGGAAGGCACCATGCGAATCGGAACTTGGAATGTAGAAAATCGACTGATGACGGAGCAGCACCGGGACTTGATACTCAAGCAAGAGTGCGATGTATGGCTACTCACTGAGGTTCATCCTAAGTGGTCTGAAAACGACGGGACAAAGATCTTGGGCTTCAACGCAAATCTTTCCAAAGAAGTAATGGGACGCAACCAGCATTGGGCAGCAGTCCTCAGTGTGCTCCCTTTGGAGCGATTGGAAGATCCTCATAAGGCAAGTGCGGCCGCGAAGATCAACGGAGTTACGTATTGCTCAACCATTCTTCCATGGCGAGGCGTACAAGCCGACTCAGCTCCTTGGCAAGGTTCCAATCATTCGGAAATGACAGAGAATGCACTTAAGACTTTGCTTAGCAAGTTGCCAACGCGTGACTTGGTGTGGGGTGGAGACTGGAACCATTCGTTGATTGGCAAAGAACACGCAGGAAGCATGGGAGGCCGCAATCACCTCCTTGAAGCCATATCGAAACTCGAACTTAACGTTCCAACGTCAGGCCTATCCCATCGCGGCAACTACTGCCAAGCAATTGACCATATTGGCGTACCACTCTCATGGAAGGTCGAATCCGCAAAAAGAATTGATGCCCAAGGGTTGTCAGATCACGATGCCTATGTTGTTGAAATTTAAATGGGAATATCTACTTTAAAAATGATTCATGTCAGACTAAAACTTGATCTTCAAGCTTGAATGAGAGTTCGAGCGCCGCCGCGGCAGGGAATGAAACGCGATTGGCCAGCTTGTCAGTGGTTTGGGCATCCACTGTGTATTTTTCGCCCATGACAACGTTGAACCAACGTTCGCGATCCATCACAACACGGTACATTTTCTCATCCTGTGTTTCTGCGATGTACGGGAGGAAAATCTGGATTGGCTTCCCAACGATTTCGGCCTTTGCACCGATTCGGTCGATTCGACCGGTGCGCTGCTCCAGATTGCTTGGATTCCAACACAAATCATGATGAATCATATGTCGGCAATTGAGATGCAGATCGACGCCTTCGGACATCACACTACTAGCGATTAGAACTTCTGGATAAAACGGTGTATTGAAAGTAAGCATCAACCTCTGGCGAGTTTCTGACCGAGTTCTTCCATTGACTAGACGAACATTTGGGAGCAATTGTTCAGCACGGTCTCCTTGCAGCTCGTCATCATCATACTCCCCCGCGATTTCCAAACCAAAGTGCGCACCAGTTTGAATTCGTCGAACGGCACTGATGTAGTTTTCTCGCTGTGACTTGCCACAGCGATGCACCAAGAAGGAGCAGAACCCTCTTAAGACATCCCCAAGCGAGTTTTCAGAAACGTCCTTCGATTCAAACGACCTATCGATTAGCTCTGACGCATCAAGATCCTTGCCGAGTGGAAAAAAGCGAACCAAAAATGCCGGCGTTCGAAGGTTTCGGCGAACTATCTCAACCAATGTGTCTTGGTACGGCAACAAGGTCGGAAAACCAGATAAGATCGCTCCAGTTGCTTGATCACAAGCGCGCCGAAGCGGGCCGTCCTCGTCAAAGAAACGATCTCCGATACGTCTCAATTCATCAGCAGCGATTTCTGCCGGACAAGAAAGGCGTTCGGAACCTAGCTTTAGAATTTGCGCATTCAATGCATGCGAAATCTGCCGGCGCAGTGATCTACCAGTTTGAACGTAGTGACAAAAGACCACCGCTTTTTCCCCTCGCATCCAGATATCCAAAACGCGTTGGACCGTTGCTTCCACTTTGGGGTGATGTATCTTCAACTCCGAGTTTCGCGGGATCAATGCCTCAAGCTTTTCGAGATACCAAGCGGCCGAGCTGTCGACATTGACAATGTGGCTATCGTCGTCATCGTCTATTTTCGACTCTGCATCCTGAGCACGAGTATGCAAAAAAGCTTCGTAGCTTGATGCAAGGCCTTCTGCAAAAACGGGGCGAGATTTAGGTGAGCAGGCAGATGCACGGGATGCAAGAAGGAATGGAAGAAGTGATTCACCTGAAATTGAAAGCCCATTCTGGCATTTACTATCTGGTTCGACGTTTAAAAGGATCGCGGCTCCGGGACGACGTTCTCGACGAGAAATTGAATCGCAACCTGGTAGCTTTCGTGACTTAATATGCCGCAAAACCCAAGGTCTTAGCAATTGTTCTGCCTCCTTCATGTGAATTTGTGTGTTCTTGAATCTAGCGACCACTTGTGAGGCCAATCCGTTGAGTTCGTTGCTATCCCTGGCGGCCTCCCACCATTCGTCTACATCGTCAAAACACTGATTGCCTACCTGTAAGTCTTCGATGCTGAGTTTCCCCCAAACTGCATCCAGGCAAACGGCCGCTTCCTGAGACCGATCCAAGCTCGCTTTAAGCAGTTGCCTTGCCTTAGCAAATCCCTCACGTCCAATCGACGGAGCAGATTTCCCCGTCCAATGGATTGCATTGAATCGGTCAAGAACTGAGCAGAGTTCGCTATGACCCAATTGAAATGGAGTGGCGGTCAAGAAAAGCATACGCTCAAAGATTCCCGCCAATGGTCCATGAGAGATTTCATCCGCATCTGCGCATGCATCATCACTTTGGAAAAGAGTCGCAAGTCGAGTTGAGGAATTCTTTAAGTGGTGTGCCTCATCTAAGATCAGCAATGGCAATCGCTGGCGGAACTTTTCGAGGCATTCTTTCCAAACCGTTCGCAGTTGCGACTTCAATTCGTGGCGAGCATCCAAGATCTTTTGTTCGTAGTACTTTGAACGACGTAGCGGAATCTGCTGGAGAGCTTCGAAGATCGATGAAACATCCAGGTCAGGGAGCAGATCACATATCGATTGAGGTACGGGATCGTCATCGACCGATTTACCCCCGCCCATATTTGATGTCAGCGCCTGCAATTCTTCCTGCCACTGTATTGGCGGAGTTTGCAATAGCCGATGCCAGATATTTTCATCACGATTGGTCAACCACTTCATTTGAAGCAAGTCACCCAAGCTGCGGCCAAGTGCTTGCTTTAGTTCCTCGATGTGTCGCCGTCGATGTAGACTACGTTGTATGAGGGCAAGCATGACCCATGGGTCATCTAGACCTCGGCTCATTGCACCGTGCGTCATGAAAATCAATGAGCATCGGCGCGGTTTTGGGTCATCAAGTAGTTTCAGAAAATCCACCGCCTTCTCGGCTCGCTTGAATTTTAACTGCTTGCTCAACTGAGCTGGCAAACAATACTCTCGGAATAGGTCAAAATCGCCGGGCCATTTCTCCTTCAATGACGAAGGTACCATTACCACTACCGGGCGACCTCCACGGTTTGCCAAAGCGGTCGATACCGCTACTGCAATCGCAACAAAAGTTTTTCCCATTCCGACTTCGTCAGCCAGAATAACGCCGGGCTGGTCAACTAGACGTTTCAAAATTGCCTGTGCGGCCAACTTCTGGCGATTGGCATCTTCAGCGGATATGCGGTCCTTTACGTGCAGATTGATTTGGTCGCAGAACGGATAATCGACAGTCATAAACAGACCTCAGCAAACACCGACCGAACGTAGAATGAAAGGTTCTCTGGACCTTGAATGCCATTTTCATCAACGCGAGTTTTCAACTCCTGTATGACCCGCTGAACCTCGTCGCGTTGCACATCGGGAGAAATACATCCAATCGTTTGCGAAAACTTAGCTCTTGCAAGTTCCAATGCGAGTTCGGTGAGTAGGAATATCGACTCCTCTGCCGATAGTGCTTCTCTGGAGATTGCATCCGCTAGTGCCATGACACCGACCGGCCCTCGCAATCTCCAGTGAAGTACTTCGATGGTCGCAGCGGGACGCTCGATACGTTCTCGCAGTTTTGCAAGTGCCCATGACAATCGGCGAGTTCGTTGCAATAGAAAGCGAGTCGTGTCAACACGCTTGTGCGGATCGACAACAGCTTCCGCCTCTGCACCCTGCTGTTTCTTGTTTTTTCGCCTTAAGTATTCGGACAATTGACGGTGCAACGGTCGGGCTGACGTCAGTAGTTCGATTAGTATCTCTAAGGGTAAATCACTGAGCTCGTTAGGGGGCGGCAACGAATCAGTTGATAATGCGTTCACGGGCCACCATGCCGTACCGGATTTGCCCTCCAATTGCACTTCAAATCCCGATGGCAGTCTGACGAGCCCCCACGGAAGTCGGCAGACGGTCGGTGAGCCCATCTGCTCCCATCGAACGAAATCGAACCAAACCGTATCATCCCCTTCAATGTATAACTGAAACGGCTGTGGTGTTGTGCCATGGAATTCCAGCACAACAAATGCATTCTTTCCGCCATCCATACCATAAGTTGCATCACCAAAGAACGCCGATAGGAATACTTGCTCTTGCTCCAATTCCTCGTCTGCGTTTGGCATTGGCTTCCACTGGATATTGCTTTCATCTACCAATTCGCTTGATGGGAATGTTCGTTCGAAGGCTTCGTATGCTAGTGCATCACGTCTGCTATCGACTAAGAAAACCAAATTCGCCTCAATATTGCAACGCTTTGCAAGCCCAGTACCAGCGCTAGTAAAATTGCTTGAACCAATTTGATACAGCACCCAACGGTCGTCCTCGAGCCAAATCCCCTTGGCATGAAGCGGCCGGCCTTCGGGAGGCGATATTCGGAAGAATTCGATTTCACAACTATCGCGACCCGTTTGCTTCGCAAGCGAACTAGGAGCATGTAGCAACACAGCTTGCCTTTCATTTTCCATCGTGTCTGGAACATCTTCTCCAGTCACGTGATAACAGACTGCTACGTCGCCGCGCTTTCGCAAAACTGTTAAGATTTCTGCGGCGGGCAAGTTTGGCGCTTCAGGCGAATCAAAAAAAGGACTGACAATGTTCGCGATACGGGGCAGCGTGTTGCCTGGCCAAATAGCCTGCAACTGTCCGAAGCAAGATTTCTCAAGTGGTTGATTTGGCTCAATGAACAAAGTTTGGACACGAACTGCGGAACCCTTCAACGAATCGTTCGTCATGCCCCAGGTTGTACACCGAGTATTGACATGGCTAAGCAATCCATTCCATCTTTTAGATGCGGGCGACTCCGTTCCTGTCGGCGAAACGCCGTATTGCACTATACGACCGAGAAACGCCGTCGATTCCATCAAGCATTGGATTGGCGAATCCCCGCCCTCGTGATAGTCGAGTACACCATATACTTCCAAGTTGCGGCGGTACCCATCCTCGGTGAGATTGGCAGAGCCAATGATCAGTCGGACATGGTTGGTCCAAACCAAAAGGTTAACTTTTGCATGTTGTATTCCAGGCAAACGAGCTGGCAACAAATCCCAACGCAGGTTTCGACTACCTCGGCAATGGTGCGCATCCACCAAAGCGGCTGCACAAGACAGCTTTGCAAGTTTTTCTTCGCGTTCGATCAAGTAGGCAGGCCCATCTTCATTGGGTTCGCTCTCCAATCCAAGAAAGGTTGCTAGACACTCCTCTTCGAAGAAGGCTGCGTTGAACGTAAAAGTCGTCGCAATGCATCCTATAGGGTCTCCGGCCAAATCTGGTGGAATCCAAGCATCTAGCAATTTTCCAAATCCAGCTTGGCTTTCCCGCTTTCGTTTCGCCATTTAGTCCTCAGTTGTTCCGATGTACGTGAATCGAGCAGATCGAATTACTGGTTAATCAACTTCAGATCATGGGCAAATGACCACAGCGAGTGTGTTCGGTAAGCGTGGACGTAAGCATCATCATGGCGAGGTTGGTACTCGCGGACATAGCCTGGGCGAATCAGATAGGTTCCGTCGTCGAATCGATCGAACCAGGGCATCTTGCCTGCGGGCGGTTTGCCTCGCTGGACTTTCACATGGAATTCGAGCAAACCTTCAATCCACGACATTGGATCCATCGTTTCAGAAAACCTGTCGAACGTAATCGAGAATCGACTATCAAGTCCCTCTGCTGAAAGAGCATCAATCGTTTCAGGGAAGATCGTAGGTAGTATTTTTGCAGCAGTCTTGACACCACGCAGGTCGGCCAGCTCTTGCAGCTTGATTCGTTGTGTGTGATGAGCCATGTATGCAAGGCATTCATCCAACGCAGTTTGCAAATACCGGCAGAAACGTTCGTAAGCCCCAATAGCCGTGAGCAAAACCACAAGTGAGCTGCTAGCCGACTCCATCATCCATTCGTGGAACTTGCGCTCTGAAGGATCCTCTGACTCACGTTGCTCCATCCAAAACAATTGGCCTTTCGAGGACGTAAGCGTTTGGAAAATCTCACCTCGAAAACCATTCGTAGCAGTGTGGTCTTCGGAAGCAATCAAAGCGAGACGAATCCGTTCAGACTCCAGTTCTCCCGCTTGGTAAATACCAAAGTGCTCAGCAAAAAACTTGCCCCACGTTTTCCTTGCTGTTGCCCCTGCGTTTAGTCCATCTGATATACCGTCTATTACGCGTTGACGTTCCGATCTCCCTGGCCCATCACCGATTCCAGAGAAGCCTTGAAGCCCTTGTTCTTTCTCCCAGGCTTTTAGAATCGCAAAGCCCGCTTCTCCAAGTCTGTCCGAAGTCTCAATTCCGATTTCTCGAGCCAAGGCGCGATAGATTCCATGAAATCCGAAAGTTCGAGCATTCTTCAAATATCTGCGTTCAGAAAGCGGCACGTCGTCAGCTCGGGCCTTGTCTGCTTTATCACGGCCTGGCAGGCCGCGAAGTAACTTCGAGTCACTTGTCGCTCGCGTCAGGCCCTCGATAACATACCATTCGAATACTTGCCAAGGCTCACTAACTCCATCACTAGCAACGGTTTCGTCTTCGAAATCGCTACAAAGAGAAAGAGATGCTGCGACGATCGTAAGAAAGCGAGGATGCCGTTGTCGCTCACGAACTCCTGGCACCAAGCGTGACGCCAAGATATCCGCCATCGGATATATCCCAAGAGGATCAATCGACCCCTCAGCCGACTCTTGCGGATCGGCGTCACTCAGCATCGGCGTTAGCATTGTTTCATGCGTTCAGAATAGAGAAGATTTTTCGCAAGGCACTGGCGTATCGACGTGATCTTGACTTCCGCTCGACGCTGACCGATCGTACAGACGAACTAAACAACACAGGGAGTTAAGTGCGACCGAGTAGAAACCGAAAGGTTCTCCTTGCCAAACACTCCCACAATATAACAGAAAGCCACCCCATGGGTGGCCTTCTGTCTTTTCCATGGGACGAAGTGATTCTTGGCTTCACTTCTCCGATCATTCCATCTACGATGAGCTTCCATCGTAGCAGATGACTTTTCTTGCTGCCGATTTTGGCAGGTCTTTTTTGTTCCCTGTATTGTTCCAGATCCAGTTTTTCCACTGACGTTGCTTTGGTTTACGACAACCGCACTCGCGGCCGTAGTATTTAGATCGAGTTATCCGTCATCAAAGTCTCAGTTTATTACTGCTGAGGCGAAATCAGTTCGACGATCTTCCGCAGATCTTTGAGAAACGCATCTTTCCATCCAACTTCTTCTTGATTCGTTATGAATCCGTCTAACTCGAAGCATGCAAAATCACTAAAGCTCAACTCGCCAACGAAGCACCGTGATTTTGGATATGCTACTCCAGCATATGAGGGCATTGCATCAGCAATTTTCAGCAGAGGATTTTTGCTAGCCTCATCGTTTTCGCGGCCCTCGACATTGCCTTGGGACTCGTCTTTGTCGAGAGCGCCTTCATTGTCACGAACCAACCCGTTTTTGCGTTGAAAATCAATGACTTTAATTGCGAAGCTTTGTTCTTTGGACAAGTCTAAAAGGTAACCACGCATACAAAACTGGATTGCTGACACAGGTTCAATGATGGCGCGGACTGTTTGGGTCGAAACAACCGTAAGTCTCTCTGACGCTTCCTTGCGCGGTTCGTTGTTTTCGATTGACGCCGACAAATGTTTACGAAGCAATCGATGATTTTCAGAAGACCTATCGAGTAGTGGCCATCCATTCTTATCTTCAATTTGTCTCTCTTTCATTATCGATTGCTCGGCCCGAGAAAACAGGTGCTCGTCATCCCTGCAAAAGGTGGCAAGCCAGTTCGTGATGTAGGGATTCTCTCTGGCTGGCATCTATGACTCCTGGCATTCCTGTAAGTCGTGTCGAACGTGGTATGCTCCATCTTTGAAAAACTTCTGAAACTCCGCCAATCGTTTCATTGAGTATTTCTGAGCATGGAAGTCATCGATGATGTCCTGAATGTCATTTGGTTGTGTCGGAACAACGACGTGCACATTTATTTTCGAGACGTTGTCGAACGCGACGGCAATCAATCCGTAGCCAACGACACTCGGCTCTTGGGGACTTCGAAGAAGCCAGTATGTTGCGATTTGTTGAAGCGCTTCATAGAATCCCTTCCTTGAGTCATCATCGTTTGGACGAGATTTGCTTTCGAGAGGCCACTCAGTCGGTAATGGTACGGGTATTGTGGGCAAACCGATTTGTTGCAGTGCATTTGCTTGCATAACGACTCGAAAATCCGGCGTTTTCCGATTCGCGTCGACAACAAGCGGTTCTATCTCCGACGTACTCAGTCCAACAATACGTCGCATTATCAATGCCCCTGAGCATTCTCCAATTTGGCCGACGACATCAGTGGAGTGCGATTTCAGATCTTCACCGAATTTTGGTAGCTGCGAATAAATACCACGCGTTTGCCAGATCGGTAGTACTCGTCGACGGTCGTAGTAATGGTCGAAATGCCTTCCCAATTGAAGTAAGTGGCGGCTGCCGTATGGGCCGCCAGCACCGCCAATAACTGCCGAATCGAGATCCAGGGTTGTTGCATTCAGGACTGGGCCTGTTCTCCCAAGAATAAATTGCACATCGGCTTGTATCATCTGGAGGCCTCCACAATTAACATGCAACTAACCTGTGTAGTTCGCGATCGTTGCGGAATTCGACACACCACATTGCCGTTACAGAGAGTTCTGCATCGGCTCGCGTTCGCTCCTTAATCTCGCGGAGTTTTTCCTTCATTGTGTTGTAGGGTGCTGGATTGATTCCAGGTTTGTAAGCAGCCTTTGCGATATAGTACTCCTCCAGCAATCGAGATATCTTTTGCCACACCTTGCGGCGTTCTTCAGGCAGGTCGTCATGCTCATTCAGCTTAAGCCACTCTATCGATTTTTCTGCGCGGAGCCTGTCCCATGGATCGATCAGTTTGGGATTCGGAATGGCATTGCCCTCCTCGTTAAACGCGATGAGACCAACATCCTGTGGATTCGTCGGGTCAATCAAAACGATCGTCTCTGACTCTTCGCTTCGTTTGTCGAATTTTGAACGACGAGAATCTTCATGAATGGGAAACCAATTGCCCTTTTTCCTGTTCGGAACGTTGCCACTCGCTCTGTAGTTCTTATAGTCGAACGCGAGCCACCAGTAACCATCATCTTCCGAATTATCCAGATTGAGCACCAACTTCTTCGGTCTAAAGTGCTCTACGTCTTCGTGTGAACAAATATCGCGTCCCTCGGTAAACCAGCATTTGCCGTTCGATAGAGCAAATAGCCACTTCTTAAGCTTTCCCCAATGTTTGGCCTTAGAATCGATGTAGGCATTGCGAGCGGCGATATCTCCACTTTCGTGACGTCGTTTGACCTCACGCAAATGTTCCTCCGAGTCAGCAAGCCACTTCTTCCATGCTTCTTCAGTCCAAGGCTCCCAACCGTGAATGTCCTTATCCGTCGGCTTTCTACCTTCAAAGTCAATGAACCTCATCGAGCGGTTTCCTCCGCGAGAATCTGATCAATGATTTCTTTCGCAGCAGCGTCTTGTGCTGCCGTTTCTTCTCGAGTAAGGATTTCCTTTTGGAACTCTGTTCGCTTGGACATGTGCTTGACAAACAAGTCGTAATACGGATCACGGAAATCCGATGCAAATCCAAGGTTGGCTAATCTTTGGCTAAGTTGCGTAAGTTCGTTTTCTTCCTCAGGAAGTCGAGCCTCTTTAGCGTAGAGCGAGTTCCTGCGGTCCAGTTGGCGGAGTGTCTCTGAATCAACGGTCGATCGGAGGCCGAACAACTCGCTTTTCAACAGTCCGCTCACGCCTTGCCCCTGCGGGTCCTCTGTTGGCGTGTCCACAGCTGTTGTTCCGTCAACTTGGCGAAGAACCCTTACTTGCTCTTTTCGCAGGCTGCCAATCATCATGGGATCGTGCGTAGTGATGATGATTTGCGAGTCGCCTCGGATAATCGCGCCTTCGTCTTGTTTCAGAACCTTTTCAATCTCGTCGAAGTAACGCAGCTTCCAAATTGGGTTCAGGTGCGTGTCGGGTTCGTCAAGCAAGAAAAGACACTCATCTCGATGGGTGATACGCATCAATCCGAGGACTGTCAGCAGTTGCAGTTCACCTTCAGATAGCTGTTCGAAGACGACCAAGTCGTCCGTGTTCTTGTGCTTTACGAAAATGCGGACGTCGTCGAGCAAGTCGGCGATGTAACTTCCTTCGATGTATTGAAAGAAACGGTACGAGTCGCCGATGTGTTCCTTGAGTTCTGCAAGATCACTACCGTCCTTTAAATAGAGATAGAGCAGCTCTTGAGTCTCTGTACGGCCTCGGAAATCGACCGTCTTTTCCTCGGTGTGATCAATCGGTGCCGTCGCGAGTTCCCAGAGCTTAGCCAGCAATTCTTCAGTGAAGCGAGTGCTGTCATACCAGAATCGATTGTCACCAGTCTTAATCTCTTCCGCAGAAAGTTCGCCCGACAATCGATACGGTTTCTTGAGGGTGAACAAAACCGAATCGACATCTTCAATCCGCAGGTCGTTCAAAATATCCTTCAACGGCTTTTCCGGAGCTAACAGGCAAGCGAGCAGGACAAGTTTGGAGTGGGGATGGCGGCAATAGAACAGCCGACGGAGCGGTGAATCGGAGTCGATCTCTTCTTCGTAGTCGCTTAGGTTATCGATGAACCGTTCCTGATGATCACGGAACAACGCTTCAAGACGTTCGCTCTTGCCTGAGTAGTAGGTGAAGATGTGCGACGGAAGATACATGCGAGCACTGCCACGTTCTGGTTTGCTCGACTCGTTTGTTTCGCCGTAGCGGTCGCTAAGTAACCAGGGAGCAACCGACTCATTGTTGATAGTGACAATCGGTTGCAGGCCGACCTTGTTGACGATTTGGATATCGTATTGCTTGCCGTCGTAGTTGCGGTTGTAGTCAAGTTCGTAATCGAATGGCGTCGGATCATTTAGGTCCAGATCGCGAAAGATCGTGACGATGGCTTCGATCATATTCGACTTGCCAGAACCATTCTGACCAATGACCGCA
>JAIPFP010000182.1 GCA_021736575.1 Pirellula sp.
GGACAACCCAGCCGGCCTGCTTGTTTACGACCAGGAGATGATTGTCTTCAAAGATAATTTGCATCTAACCACATCTATTGATCTTGCTCCCCTCGACCTGGTCTCGGGGAGAGGGGTTGGGGGTGAGGGGTTTTGCACTGTGGTTTGATGGGTTTTACTCGTTCCCAGGCTCTGCCTGGGAACGCATTGGTGTGGAGGCTCCTGCCTCCGGAGTTCACGAACCAAGGATGCATTTCGGCGAGGCGGAGCCTCGCTTGCATTGAGTTACCCGGCAGAGCCTGGTAACTAGATTGCACCACTACGCTCCGACCTTCCAGGTCTCGCCGCTATTAAATAGCTTCTGAAGATTGCCGCGACCACGTTGCTCAATCGACTCCTTGATTTGCCCGAGGACTGCTTCTTCGAATGTCTCCGTTATGACATCTCGAAAAACGCCAATCGGTTCTGGAAAGTCAGGACGTCGCAATCGAGAGAGCATGTAGACAAGCGTTGAAGTCGCTTTTTCGTCGTGGAACAGCAAGTCATCTTCTTTGACTTTGCCATCCTCGAGGTTCACAATCTCGACGGACAGCCCGTTGAGTCGAAGACCTCGATCCTTGTTTTTGCCGAAAATCATCGGCTTGCCATGCTCTAACTCGATGGTTGTGTCGTCGCGGGTCGCTTTGTCCTGAGCATAGCTGAATGCACCGTCGTTGAAGACATTGCAGTTTTGGTACACCTCAACAAAGGAGGTCCCTTTGTGTGCTGCCGCTCGCTTCAGTGTACTTGCCAAGTGCTTGATGTTGCTATCCACCGATCGAGCAATGAATGTTGCTTCCGCGCCTACTGCCAAGCTGATGGGATTAATAGGATGGTCGACGACTCCCATTGGAGTACTCTTGGTAATTTGTCCTTCAACGCTGGTTGGCGAGTACTGCCCTTTCGTGAGGCCGTAAATGCGGTTGTTGAACATAACGATGTTGAGATCTACGTTGCGGCGTAGCAAATGAATGAAGTGATTGCCGCCGATGCTCAAGGAATCGCCGTCGCCGGTAATGACCCAAACGCTCAAGTCGGGCCGTGTCAGCTTCAGACCCGTGGCCACAGCGGGCGCACGACCGTGGATCGAGTGGATTCCATAAGTGTTGACGTAGTACGGAAATCGACTACTGCAACCAATTCCCGATATAAAAACGGTCTTTTCAGGGGGCACGCCTATTTCAGGTAGTACCTTTTTCATTTGAGCCAGGATGGAATAGTCTCCACAACCTGGGCACCAACGAATGTCTTGATCGCTCGTGAAATCGTCAGCTTTTAGAACGGGGAGTACAGTGCTCATCGGATTTGTCTTGGATAAATGTTTGAAGAGATGAAGACGTTGGAGGGCCGAACCAAATTAGGGTGGCTAGGAGGCAGTGCGTTGGGCAATTCGATTACCTGTTCTGGCCATTTCGGTGATCTTTTCGAGTAATTCGGTTACAGTAAATGGCTTGCCCTTGATCTTGTTGTAGCCAACCGCATCGACCAAATATCGGCTGCGAATCAACGTTCTGAGCTGGCCCATATTCAGTTCGGGGATCAGCACTTGGTGATAGCGAGAAATGATTTCCCCGAGGTTGCTCGGAAACGGATTCAGATGACGAATGTGTGCGAGCGCCACGCTTAACCCTTGTTCCTGAGCCTTTTGAACTGCGGTCAAACATGAGCCATATGTTCCACCCCAAGACAACACAAGCAGTTCGCCACTTTGCGGGCCGATGACTTGCTGTGGCGGCAAAAGCTTCGCTGCGTTCGCGACTTTTTGGGCTCGAATTTGGACCATTTTCTGGTGGTTGTCCGGGTCGTAACTGATGTTGCCGGTCCCGTCTTCTTTTTCAAGTCCACCGACGCGATGCATTAGGCCTTCCGTACCAGGGATCGCCCACGGACGAGCTAACAACTCATTGCGTTTGTACGGCATGAAGGCACCGTCCGGATTGTTGCTCTCCGTTGGATGCACGATCGGAATCGGAGTTAGTTTGGAAACGTCTGGGATCAGCCAAGGTTCAGATCCATTGGCGATGAATCCATCCGAAAGGACGATGACTGGCAACATCAATTGAGTCGCCAGCATCCATGCTTCTTGAACGATTTCAAAACAGTCTGCAGGGCTTTGTGCCGCTAAGACAGGCAGTGGTGCCTCTCCGTTGCGGCCAAACATGACTTGCATCAAATCCGACTGTTCCGTTTTGGTTGGCAGGCCGGTACTTGGTCCACCTCGTTGGACGTCGATAACCAGCAAAGGTAACTCGAGCATCAGAGCTAGCCCCATGGCTTCCGTCTTCAACGCGATCCCCGGCCCGCTGGAAGTCGTGACCGCCATTTGACCGCCATACGATGCCCCGATCGCCGAACACATTGCGGCGATTTCGTCCTCGGCTTGGAAAGTGCACACTCCGAAATTCTTGAATTTGCACAACTCATGGAGAATATCGCTTGCCGGTGTGATTGGATACGAAGCATAGAAGACTTCTTTGCCGCTTCGCTGTGCGGCAGCGAGCAAGCCCCATGCCATCGCCTGATTACCGATAATGTTTCGATACGTGCCAGGCTTCAGTACCGTTGCAGCATCCACCTGGTAGCTTGTGCCGAGGGCTTCGATGGTTTCGCCAAAAGCCCAGCCGGCTCGCAGAGCTTTCTCGTTGGCTTGCGCCACCACCGATTTTCCTTCGCCAAACTTGCCGTGAATAAAACGAAGCGTCGCATCCATGTTGCGACCGTAGAGCCAATAGACCAATCCCATCGCAAAGAAGTTCTTGCTTCGATCGGCTTCCTTAGTGCTCATCCCAAATTCCGCCACCGCCAACTTGGTAAGCTTGGTCATTGGCACTTTGACCAGCCGGTAGTTCTCCATGGCGGGCTCATCGAGTGGATTCACTTTGAGCTTGGCCAGCTTGAGATCTTTGTCTTCGAAACTGTCTTCGTTGACAATCAGCAAGCCTCCTTTGACCAAGTCCGCGAGATTCGTTACGAGGGCTGCTGGATTCATTGCTACCAGAGCATCCAGTGAGTCACCGGGCGTATGAACTTCGTGCGAAGCAAACTGTACTTGGAATCCAGACACTCCGGCTCTTGTTCCACGCGGTGCACGAATCTCGGCAGGAAAATCCGGGAAGGTTGCAATGTCATTCCCTGCAAGTGCAGATGTATTCGTCAATTGAGTACCGAGTAGCTGCATTCCATCACCTGAGTCACCGCACAATCGAACGGTGATTCCGCTAACGGTCTTAATTTCTTTGCTGATGGACGGTGAGGACGCTTCGGTGGGCATTAGTAGATTAACTCGCGCAAAAGTAAGTTCGAAAAGATCGGCAAATTTGGATCGCGAGCACGCCGCCAAAGCAATGCAAGCAATGAGAAGACGCGATTCATGTCAATCTGTAACGGTAGTATCGAGATTTCCTGCTCGACTCTTTGACCTATTCTGGCAAATCCGAGCCAGCTTGAGTATGTCAAATCACCCCCAAACTGCCCATATTTACGTGTCGTTGGCTAGAATCAGGCGAAGTGGCATCGTCCCGTTGAGGAGATCTAGCTAGACTCCAACCGCTATGTTTCCCGGAAAATTCACACGGTACATCCTTTGGGATGTCCTCAAAATGTTCGCGCTGATGTTAATTGCCATGACAATGGTGATTTCGTTGGTTTTCGTTGGCCAAAAGCTTGTTTCCGAAGGTCTTGGCTATCGGGAGGTTGCGAAATTGTTGCCTTACATCTTTCTGATTGCCCTTCAGTTTTCGGTACCAGCGACCTTACTTTTCGCGGTTTGCTGCGTTTATGGTCGGGTTTCTGCGGACAATGAGATCATCGCTTTGAAGAGCGCAGGTGTCTCGCCTAATCGGGTTTTTCGGCCCGCCATAGCACTCGGTTTTGCGTTAAGTGTTCCGTCTGTGTGGCTCAATGACATCGCCGTCTCTTGGGCCAGACCTGCGATGCAACAAGTAATCCTCAGATCCATCGAGGAGGTTGTCTATCTTGGACTCAGTGCGACTCGCTCTTACAACTCGGATAAAGGATTCTCCATCCATGTAGAGTCCGTTCAAGACAAATGGCTGATCAAACCCAACATATGGATGTACAGCAACAATCAATATAGAACGATCTCAGCTGAACGCGCTCGAATTTCGATCCACCCCGAGTCGGACAAGTTGGAAATCGAACTTCAAGATTCGTTCATTGATATTGGCGGATCGAACCAGATTTCGTGGCCTGGTTCGCATACCATTGAGATGCCTCTTGATGTGGCGTCGCGAAATGGATCAGCGCACGCCAGTCCCTCTCAGTACTCCATCAGTCAAATTCCCGGTGAGCTGGCATCGCAGAATGCACTAAATCAGCGTCGTAAGGAACGTTTAGCGACTCGATTCTCAGTAGCGTTAGCGTCTGGCCGATATTCAGAACTTCAAGATTTTAACACGCAAGTTCTAATCGGTGAACTTGCCGATACAGAACGTCGTTTGGCCAGGCTCAAAACCGAACCAATGCGGCGTTGGGCGCTTGGTTTCAGTTGCCTCGCTTTTGTCTGGATGGGCGTTCCTATGGCGGTATTGATTCGAAGCGCCGATTACTGGTGGACGTTTGGTGTTTGCTTTATACCTGTCTTGCTGGTCTACTACCCTATCTTCGGACTCGCTTTAGAATTCTCGAAGGATGGGACTTGGCCGGCGGTCAGCCTGTGGCTAGGAAATGTTACCTTGGCATTGATCGGTTCTTGGCTGATGCGAGCGGTCGTAAAAACTTAGCAAAACCCTGAAGTTGAAAACCCTGAAGTTATTGTGAGAATCCCGAACTACCGAGGCACTCAAAGCGTCGCCATCAACATGACGCCAATGATCGATGTGACGTTTCTGCTCATCATTTTCTTCCTTGTCAGTAGCCATTTGGCCAAACAAGAGAACTTTACCAAACTCGAGTTGCCGATCGCAACTGCTGGAACACCTGATTTCTCGGACCGACCAACCTTGACCATCCAAGTGTTGGCTGATGGTGAGTATCAAATCTCAGGGCAAACGATGCCGCTAGATCAAGTACGACGCTCCATTCTTGCTCGTACAAAAATCGATGGAGCAAAACTGCGAGTCCGAATTCGAACCGATCGCCAAACCGACTACGAACACATCGGAGCTCTTTTGAAGATCTGCGCGATCACTGGGGTCACCGACGTTTTTTTTGCAGTCTACGAGGAGCGAATGCAATGAGAACAACCTATTCGAATCGTTCGTCTCGAAGCTCGATCGACAGTGTTATGACACCCATGATCGATGTTGTTTTCTTGCTCCTCGTATTCTTTCTTGCGACTGCGTCCTTTCAACGTCAAGAAAAATCGTTAACGAGTGCCGTTGCCGCAGCACCCGATGCCATTCGCCAAGGGAACCAACCGGAGGACAAACCACCCGCAGGGTTGACAGACCTCAGCGATGTCATCGTTGAAATTCGTCGATCCAATAACAAGCCGTCAGGCGAATCGGTTGAATACAAAATGAACGGCGAGCCGATTGAATCGCTCAAAACGCTGACGCAACGCATCGGAGGGATACTCAAGATTCGGTCCGACGTACCTATCGTGATCCACCCGGACAACAACGTCCCCGCAGGCGAAGCCATTCGCGTTTACGATATGGCCAGAGCCAATGGATCGGTGGCAGTTTTTCTTGTCGGGAAATAGATAAGTAGTTCAGGCTCCAAATGAACGTCGCACAGGAGACTACTCGTTCCCGGGCTCTGCCGCTCTGACTGGGAACGCACATCTTTTGATCTTGCTCCCCTCGCCCTGTACTCGGGGAAGCGGGGAGAGCGGGAGAAAACGCGCTGGGATCACGCAAATCCATTGGGATTTCGAGTCTGGCGTGCTGCGAAATGTGCGTAAAGATGGGGCTATCGCCCTTCGGCTATCAGTTTGTTTCACTCGAAGACTCATACCGATGTGCTTAGATTGCACAGTGCAACAAAACTTGGAATCCGTGTCACTAGCAAGCTGAATTCCCGTACACGTCTTCCGAGATTTTGCTAGCGTTTCTGCTGGCAATTCCAGCATCTTGTCCAGCATTGTGGAAAATATTTCGAATCTTCGTGCAAGAATGTGTCGCGACGATTGTGTCTATTTGTGTGGATGCTAGAACGCCCAAGAAAACCACTTGGCGACCCAACGCATTTCTGCAACACCTTCAACAAGTTGAACCATGACCACAAATCCAGAAACACGCGAAAGCTTGATCCTGCGATTGCCATCTGCGGCCGACGCCCAGGCCTGGCGCGAGTTCGTCGATTTATATGAACCGTTGATCATTCGCTTTGCTAAGAGACGCGGATTACAGGACGCCGACGCGAGGGAAATAGCTCAAAATGTTCTGATCTCGGTAGCCAAGGCTGTAGATCGTTGGCAACCGAACCCAGAACGTGGCAAGTTTCGAGCGTGGTTGTATCGTATTGCTCGAAATCAAGTCATCAATTGGATCAAGAAGAATGCCACGTCGAAGACTGCGACCAGCAACGACGCTTCTCCATTTCATGAGTTGGTCGATCCGTCTCGCGATCAAGAGTTCGAAATTGAGCTAGAGTACCGTCGTGAAATGTTTCGATTGGCTGCGGCCCAAGCTCGCGATTCCTTTAGTGAAACGAGCTGGAACGCATTTTGGAGGACGAGCGTCCTGGGCGAATCGATTGAGTCCGTTGCAGGACAACTCGGCTTGAATCCGGGTGCCGTCTACGTAGCACGCAGCCGTGTCACTGCCCGCATTAAAACAATCGTTACACAGTGGGAGCGAATTGATGCAATCTAACCTCGGCACAAATAGAACGCCCCAAAGGAAGTGTTCGTTTAAGCGATGGGAGTTGGTTCTGCACGGTGACGAATCGGACCCCAAATTTAACGAGGCGGTGGTTCACGTCGAATCATGCCCCGAATGTCAATCGCGGATCGAAGGTTCCGCAGCTGCCGACATGCCGTGGTGGAGTGAAGCCAAAGAGTCATGGCTTGAATACGATTTGCCGACAACCCAACACAACTCAACTCAAAATTCGGTGATCATCGAAATCGAATCCGAGATGCCTGCCGATTCACGCATTGAATTCGAATCGGTGTCTCTATCCTTCCTGGAGAAACCAAGCCATCCCGAACTGCTCGGTCGACTCGGTCGTTACGAGATCGAAAAGGTCATTGGCCAAGGTGGTATGGGGATCGTATTGAAAGCCCACGACACCGAGCTTCATCGCGTTGTGGCGATCAAAGTGCTGGCGGCTCATTTGGCGAACAACGCATCGGCCCGTAAACGCTTTGCTCGCGAAGCCCAAGCTGCGGCAGCCATTCTCCATCCGAATGTTATTCCGATTTACAACGTGGAATCCGATGGCAAGCTGCCTTATCTGGTGATGCAATGCGTTTCAGGCTGCTCGCTCCAATCCAAGGTCGATCATGATGGTTCACTCCCTATGGCCGACACGCTTCGCATTGCCAAGCAGACGGCAGCAGGACTATCGGCTGCTCACGATCAAGGGCTAGTGCATCGAGACGTCAAACCGGCAAACATCTTGCTCGAAGACAATGTCGATCGCGTGCTTTTAAGCGATTTCGGTTTGGCTCGCGCAGTGGATGATGCTTCATTAACCAGGACAGGCGTCATTGCCGGTACACCGCACTACATGTCGCCCGAACAAGCTCGTGGGGATGCGATCGATACACGCAGCGATCAATTTAGTTTGGGCAGCGTCCTTTATTTTATGTTGACCGGTCGGCCACCTTTTCGCGCCAACGGTGCTATGGGGGTTCTGAACCGCATCTGCACGGAATCGCACCGATCCATCGAACAATTAAACTCAGACGTCCCTCGCGAGGTCGCCGAGCTGATCGACCGATTACTGGAGAAGGACTCTGCAAAACGATTCCCGTCGATGCACGCGGTCGAGTTAGAATTGGAACGGTTGCTGGCCGCTTTGCAAAGCGGTGGCTTGTCTTTAGCCAAACGCAATCGTTCGAAACGAGAAACCACCAAGAACTTTCGATGGAAACTCTTGGCTGCTGCCGCGATTCCAATCGTTGCAATGGCGATTCTTGCGTCGGTGCTTGAATGGCCCTGGGGTCAACATCGAAACGAGCCCTCCGCGCCTGTCGATATGGCTGCGGTCCGATCGCAACTGCAATCTCAAATTCAGACGGATGCTCGGCTCTTGATCGAAACCTTGAGCCTCGAATCCGAAATCAATGCATTGCGGGCGACCTCAAGTAGCCCGGTTTATGCGACTTCAGACAACTTTGACGAAACCGTTCGGGCTATCCAAAGCCAAATCGATTCTTTTGAAAGACAGTTCCCTTTTCCCAAGTTGGAGATGAATGATGAAATGGAAATTCGCTAGTTACATGACCTTAGGTTGCGTGTTGGCCTTCGGTGCATTCAATGCACTTCGTTCCGATGCTCAGCAACCGGGCGGCCCACCGCCGGGCAGCCTACCACCGGGCAGTCTACCGCGAGAGATTCCGCCACGGAACGTTCAAGAACGCGGCCCTGATATTAGAGGCTATACCGCCCCTCCATCGCTTCCTGGGAATAGTTTTCTTGGCACTTTCGGCCTTCCAAATAGCCCTCGAATGATGGTCCCTTCCACCCGCACGATAAAAAATCCGGATGGAACGGAGGTGCACGTCACAGAAATGCGGATAACGGAGGATATCCGAATGTCAAGGGAAGACCATCGAGAGTTGCGTGATTCGCTTTCAAAACTCCGCTCAAACGACGCTTCGGAGTCCGACAAGAAAGCGGCCCGAGAGACCATCGAGAAATTCCTTGAGGATGAATTCGAACGCGATCAAAAAAACAGAAGGGAGCATGTCGAACGATTGGAGGAGCAAGTTTCCAAACTGCGAAAGCAATTGGACAAACGTCAAGAATCGCAAGCGAAGATCATCGCATTGCGAATGCAGCTTTTGGAGAACGACGCCGAAGGGCTCTCCTTTCCTGAAGGGTTCAACGAGTTGCAAAACATGAATGGCGGCAATCCGCGCAGCGGCTATCCACCAAATACTTCCTACGTTGCGCCCCCCAATATTGGCGGTGGAGTATCTCCACCATCCCCTCCATACTCTCCATACTCTCCATACTCTCCATACCCTCCATACCCTCAAGAATATGGTCCTAACCAATTGATCCCAAGATACGACTCGAGCCCCAAACTCCCCAAGAAAGTTGAGATCCAATAAAGACAGGACATCACGAGCACGCTTTCATTGAGCTTCATTGAGCGCGAGCACGAATCGAAAAAAAAAACGATGAAATTGAGCAAGAAGTGTCCGGAAAACGATCCGTGATCGACTGATTGTTTGTAGAATTTGTTGAATTCTTCTCGCTTTAGGGCGAGAGGCAGACTGAAAACTTCCAATCATAACCCGACACGTAACGGCTCGTTTCTTTTGTGGATTGTGAGACGGGGTATTCGAAAGTGGCATGTGCGTCTCGCGCGTCTCGCCCATGTATTCACGAGCGGGACGCTCGTGCCACGCAATAGTAACCCGACACGTAAGCGAGGGACCTGCGAAATTGTCCCTCGCTTACGCTTCGGGTTGGGATACTGCAATCTGTCGCTCGCCTTAGGCGAAATACCACATACCGAAAGATGTAAAGACATGAAAAAAGCTTCCAATCGTCGATCGCTTCGAATTGAATCCTTGGAATCACGCCATCTGTTCGCCATCGACGGGCTTGTTCCGCACAACTTTCTCAGTCCAGAAGATTGCGACAATAGTGGTGACGTTTCGCCCCTCGATGCGTTGGTTGTCATCAATGAATTAAACCGGCCCGATTCAAGTCCGATGCTTGATACGACCAAAATGCTGGACGTCGATGCGGATGGCTCACTATCACCTCTGGATGCATTGATCGTCATCAATCATTTGAACTTCGAGCTCAAAACTGGCGACGCGATGCCAAGCTCGATTTCCAAGGAATCTCGCATTCTCCGTTTGCAAGCCGCCATCGCAGATGAGGTTTTGCCCCCAACGATGAGCCTCGATGACGCAAGAGAAGTGCTCGCAACGTTGCAGTCTGGCGGCAAACCGGAACTTGGCGAAAGATTCATCGACGGGCGACTGTTTGCTAAAACAGATGTTGAAAAAATTGAGACCGAACGAGCAGCTAACAGGCTAATCAAACCCATTCAAGAAAACGATCCACCCAGTCGAATTGAGCATTTCGTAGAAAAGTTCTCGGCGCGATTGAAGGCCGCAGGTGTTGACGGTCAAGTGATCACAGCGATCGGCAACGAGATCGCTTCTGGCATCGAATCCAAGCAGCCGCTGACGCTAGACCAAATCAAGACGCGGCTGACGGAACTGGGTGTCGATGTTTCGAAATTGTTTCCAGAAAAACGGCTTCCAGTTCCACCAACGGATCCTGCTCCTCAACCCAACCCGGGACATGAGCGCCGAATCGCGGAATGGGTCGAGCGACTGAAGCGTGCGGGGATCAGTGGAGAAGTCGTTACCACCATTGTTGGCGAAATCAAGACCAGCATTGAAGCGGGTACTCCATTGACAGTCGATCAAATCAGGGTCCGCCTAGTCGCTCTCGGTGTCGATGTGTCCAAATTGTTTCCAACGGTTTCGCCTGAACCAGGCCACGAACGTCCAGTCCAACCCATTCGGCTTCCGTCTGTTGAGCTTGTTACGAGCATTCTTAAACGATTGAACGTATCGGGCGACACGATTGACGTGGTACGCAAAGCCATGTTGGCGGCCAAAGAATCTGGAAAGCCGCTTTCCGTTTCTAGTGTCCTTGCGTTGTTAGCCGAAAATGGAGTCAAGATTCCCGAATACTTGACTCGCCTCATCCGCTGGGCATAAATCCAAAAGTAGCAGGCACATTCCATGTGCCGTCCACCTTTAGCCGTTGGGCGATAGCCCCGGTTTTCGAATTGATCGACATTCGTCGAGAACCGGGGCTATCGCCCTTCGCCACTCAGTTTGTTTCACTCGAAGACTCATACCGTTGTGCTTAAGAGCGCTCGGCAATCATTCGATCAAGAGAGGCTTTCCACTCCAGCCAAGTTTTTCTCGGAGGGCTTGATAGTCGTCGTGGCCGGGCACACTGACCAACTGAAAAGTGTCGCTTGCTCGTGAGATACGAGCACGAAGGTCTTGAGCAAAATGACAAACAACTCGTCCATCCACCACGATGCTGGCAGATGGATGCTCTGTTTTCATCGTAAGTTCAAAGACACGGTCTGCGGTATCGACAACCGGGCGCATCGTCAACGTGTGCGGACTGATCGGGCTGATGACAAAGGCTTGCAGATTGCGGCGTAAAATGGGTCCGCCCGCCGACAAGTTATGAGCTGTCGATCCAATCGGCGTGCTGATGATCAAACCATCGCACGAGTACGTTGTTGCCAGAACCGAATCGATGTATAGATCGATGGTCATCATTGTGTACGGAGGGCCACCGAGCACGGATGTTTCGTTCAGGCCGAGCATGCTGTGAATGATCGTGTCTCCTTGATAGACATCGCACCGGAGCATGAGATGGTTTGTGACACCAAAGCGACCTTGGCAGACATCGGGCCAAATGTCACGAAAGCGGCCGGGCGGGATCGCTGCTAAGAAACCCAATTTTCCCAAATTGACACCCAGCACAGGCCGTTGAAGATGTCCCATTTGGCGAGCGGACTGCAAGATGGATCCGTCGCCACCGAGAACGACCACCAAGTCCGAATTGCAGTTTTCGAACTCATAGGCGAACTGTTTGTCGACTGCAACAATCTCCGCATGTTGCTCAATTGACTTGAGAATGCCTTTGAGTTCCTGCTCGACTCGAGGTCGATTAGGAGCCGCCAGGACAACCACTCGAGGACCTGGGCGACCTTCTCGAATCCAACCCCAAATCATCGGATTGTTCACTGGCTAAGCTCCAGCGTGTTGTGCATCTGAGTATTTTTCACTTAAGGCTCGACACGTTTTTGCAATACCGGCTGGATCGATTCCCGCGTCGGCCAAAAGTTCATTGCGGTCACCATGCTCAATGAACCGATCGGGTATCCCGAGGGTTCTCATGATTCGAGTGTCCCAGCCTTGTTCGCAGGCCGTTTCAAGCACAGCCGAGCCAAATCCGCCCATCAAAGCACCCTCCTCAACGGTCACGACGAATCGGCATTCGTCGAACACTTTCGTTAACATCTGCATGTCGAGAGGTTTAATGAAACGCGCGTTGATAATGGCGACGTTGAGACCGTCCCGTTTGAGTAGTTCAGCGGCTGCGATCGCTTGCTGCAGCATTGCGCCACACGCGATAATCGCCCCATCGGTTCCCCATTGGATGATTTCGGACTTACCAAGTTCGATTGGTTTTTTTACGCGTTCGAACGTTTGAGCTGTTGTCTTTGGATAGCGGATTGACGTGGGTCCTGGGTAGGATAACGCGAATTCGAGCATCGGCTCAACTTCGGTTGCATCGCCAGGTGCCATCATGACGATATTTGGAAAGACTCGCATATAACCAATGTCAAACAAGCCGTGGTGAGTCGGACCATCCGGTCCTGTTAGTCCAGCTCGATCGATCATGAAAGTCACAGGCAAGTTTTGAAGCGCGACTTCTTGGAAAATCTGATCGTAGGATCGTTGCAAGAAAGTGGAGTACATGGCGACGATGGGTCTCAAACCCACTTTGGCTTGTCCCG
>JAIPFP010000009.1 GCA_021736575.1 Pirellula sp.
ACGGTTTGGCACACGAGATACGAACGGAATCCGAAAGACTGGGGCTCAAGCTTCGGGCTGCAGAAGTGGATGCAATCATTCGTCGATTCGAAGCACAGCCATTACTTGTGCCGCTGGTTGAAAAGGCGCGAAACAAGATGGCTAGTCGCGACCTTGCGTTTCGCGATGCGTTGCACATGCAATTGAAAGAGTACATCACTCCATTGCAGCGTGATGAGTTCGAGCGATTCCTTGGCGAGAAAAGCAAGGAGCTTGCTGAGCGACTCGAAGAAGCGAAAGACGTCATGAAGCGTCTGAAGGAGCGAGAGTAATGGCATGGATTTATCCGAATCTGGAACAAGCGGTCGAAGTTCATGCCAAGACCATCGAGGTCAGTGGCGGAGGGACGCTTGGTCAGCTCGATATAGGCAAGCTCGACAGTGTTCTACAGAACATCCAGAACGACGACTATTACCCAACGTTCGACAAGAAGCTGACGCATCTCTTTTTCTGCGCTTGCAAGTTTCATTGCTTTGCAGATGGAAACAAACGGATCGCAATCACGCTTTGTGCCCAAATGCTTCTTCTCAACGGCTACCTCGGCTCAGTCAAAGCGTTCATCTACGAAGCAGAAAACATTAGCTATCACGTTGCTGTTGGCAGTATCTGCAAGGACCTGCTCGGAGATTGGATGCTTGCGGTGCTGACGGGTCAGGTCGAAGACGAATCACTCAAGCTGCGCATCTTCAATGCGATTTCGGAGGCCTGCGATGAATCCTAGTAACGGAAATCATCAGATGTATCAAACTAACGAAGAACTGCTTGATGCCATTCGGCTCGGCAAGGACAGCTCGCTCGATTTTAGGACCGTGATCTTTAGCGGTTCTACCATCGAGGGGCCGAGACGCGATGAACTGGCTGAGGAACTCGCTGCTTTTGCTAATGCAAAGGGTGGCGTGTTAGTGCTGGGTGTCGACGGCAAGACCAAAGAAATCTTTGGAATTCCGGACGGTCGATTCGATGATTTGAGTTCATTTGTTCGAAATGTTGCCAGTGAAAGTATCGAACCACCTTTGAATTCGAACATTTTTCGAATTGAGCTACCCGATGCGACGGGAAGTTCCGTTCCCCTGCTCGGTGTCCATATTGATCGGAGTTTGTTCGTTCACGCGGTCGAAGGGAGATATTTTATTCGAGTTGGAAGTGGCAAGCGAACGATGTCCACCGATTATTTCGCGCGGCTGATGCAGCAACGCAGCCAGACGGGAATGATTCGATTCGACGAGTCTATCGTCCCAGGGACGGACCCTAGCACATTATCCAAAAAATTAGTGGAACGTTTTCGCACGGAGCTTTCCAATCCTGACTTTGCAACTTTTGCAAGTAATCTGGCGATGTTGCGACCTGACTTCGATGGGGAGATTCGAGCAACCGTTGCTGGAGTGCTCATCGCAACTGAAAATCCGCGAGACTTTTTGCCAAACGCGTTTATTCAAGCTGTTGCGTATCGTGGTACCTTTGCAACGGCTTTCGACGACTTACGCAATTACCAAAGCGACGCTGAGGACATCGAGGGACCGTTGGACGAACAGGTTATCGGAGCCTGTCAATTCGTGTTCCGTAACATGACAGTCGCTGGTTCAAAAGATTTGGGTCGCACCGATCTTCCACAGTACGACCTCACGGCGATCTTTGAGGCAATGGTCAATGCCGTGGCACACCGCGACTACTCCATGCATGGTTCGAAGATTAGACTACGGATGTTCGCAGACCAAATCAAGTTGCACATCCCTGGCGATCTAGCCAATTCAATGGATGTCGACGCCCTTCCAGCACGGCAAGCAACACGCAACGAAGCGATTGCCAGCTTGCTGGCGAAGACGCCGGTTCGGCTAACTTTGCGTGGATTCGAGACACCACGGCAGTTCATGATGGATCGGCGTGGCGAAGGCGTGAACCAGATTCTACTTAGAAGCGAGCGTCTTTCCGGTCGTCGGCCGGTCTACGAAACAGTTGGCGATGGTGAGCTGATTTTGACAATTTTCGCAGCCAACCCGACGCCTCAGGCGGTACCAAGTGATGGAGGCGATGATGAGTAGTTGGTTACAATCCAATGGATTTTCGCGCATGCGGCAATTTCGCCTAAGTTGTCTATGGGCATGGACTTGTGGCGATGGTGGTCAGATGTTCACGAAACAGATTTCGCGAACATGTTCGCGATGCGCGAATATTGGAGGTCACGCTATGAACATCAACGCTCCATCGATTGTCGCTTTCTCGCCGCTTTATTATCGCTTTACTGCCGTTTTACAACTGGATTCCAAGGGACTTCGCGGGTGTGGCGCTGAGCCATTGTCGCTTTCCAATCGAAATTGCCCTATTCGACGATCGGGAGGAGCCCAATGACACTTCTCGATTCAGTCATCAAAGGTCTAGACGCCTCGACGCGTTGCGCCAGTAGTGAAGTTGCGCCTACGGCTGTGCTCTGGACCGACGCCAAGAGCGAGTGGCTGCCACTTATGGATCAGTTGAAAGCTCGCTTGCCACAGTTGTTAGTTCTCGGCGAGTACGTGCCGGATACACGAACTGGTCCAGCGATCTGGCTGAAGTGCGCGATGCAAGGTGTGCTGCCCGAAGTGGAGTTTCCGAAAGGCAAGACGCCGATTTTGTACTTGCCTGGTGTCAGCCGGCAAGAGTTGCGAGCTGGTACGCAGTGTCCATGGGAATTGCAACCGTTGGTCGAGTTGCTGTACCGAGGCGCGGTCTGGGCGCAAAAAAACGGACGCGATTGGACCGTCGAAGCGATGCTCGTTTCTAAAGAGAGTCCGGCGCTAGCGTTGGATGTTTCAGGTACGGCAAACACGAAACTGTCGATGATGGCGTCACTAGCCGTGCTGGCGATTACGCCTGTCTGGAAGCTAGAAGGTCGAAGACTTGAAGCCGAAGACTTTGATCGACTGATGATCGGTGATCACCCCCGCGACTTGTTGCGATGGATGAGCAATCCGAAAGAAGTGAGAGCCGAAATGGATGACGGCAAGTGGCACGCCTTCTGCAATCGATGTCGCGAAGAGTTCGGCTTTGATCCAGCTACCGATGGCGAGTTCGTGGCCGGCGAGAAACTTGGGTTACAAGAAACAAGTAACTGGGAAGGATTATGGTCTCGGTTTCGCGAAGCGCCGGCGAGCTACAACGGCGTTGCGAACGTACTTCGAAAAGCCAAGCCGCACACACTCGCTGCTCGTTTTGATCGGGAATATTGGCCTGATGAGAACGAGTTGGATGAAGAGACTCTCCGAAAGGATTTGCTTGCATTCTCCGGAGTCGAGCACGGTAGTGCTCGCACTGAAATCGCCAAGCTAGAACAGCATCATGGAGTGAGACGAAGTTGGGTGTGGGCCAAAATAGGACAGGCACCGCTGGCTTGTGCCCTGGAGTTTTTGGTGGGCCTTTCTCAGAGAACGGCATCGCACCTGGGCGGCGACTCGATTGCGGATTTGGAGAAGCAGTATGTGCAAGGCGGCTACTTGGCGGATGACTTTGCGTTGAGAGCTCTGGCTTCGGTGAAGTCGAAAGCCGACTGCGACGCGGTTGAGGCTGCTGTGCGGTCGCTGTATCTGCCGTGGCTTGAACATGCTGCTATGCGTTTTCAGGACTGCGTACAAAAAGAGTCTTGGCCCAATCACAAATCGAGTAACCGAGCGCCAACAGCCAAGGCTGAAATTGGGATGTGTATCCTCTTTGCAGATGGGTTGAGATATGACGTTGCCGTACGACTAACAGAGTTTCTGCGACAAGGCGGGTACACCACGGAGGAGAATAGACGTTGGGCAGCGCTGCCTACAGTTACTGCAACCGCGAAGCCGGCTATTTCGCCAATCGCTGATAAACTGCAGGGGCGTGGGCTACCGGACTCCTTTACGCCTGAGATGGTAGAAGCGGCTTCCAGCCGCTCGGATGCGTCAAATCAGAGCCAGGATGGCTCCGCTACTAGCAAGCCTCTAACGCACGCCCGTTTGCAGTCTTTGTTGAAAGCGGAAGGTTACCAAATCATCGCTGCAAGTGAGGTGGGCGATCCTTCGCAACCAAAGGCTCGTGGTTGGGCTGAGACAGGTGAGATCGATAAGCGGGGGCATGATTTGCAGATCAAGCTAGCTTCGTTGATCGCCGGACAGGTCGAAACGTTAGCAGATCGTATCGTCGAACTGCTCGATGCTGGCTGGCGGAAAGTGCGTGTGATCACCGATCACGGATGGCTGCTAATGCCCGGCGGGTTGCCGAAGCAGGAACTACCATCGTTCCTAACTGAAGCCAAGTGGTCGCGCTGCGCGACGATTAAAGGCGATTCAAAGCCGAACGTCGAGCGTCACGCTTGGTATTGGAATCCACAAGCTGAGTACGCGAGTGCCTCGGGGATTTCGTGTTTCTCTGCAGGTCATTGTTACCAGCATGGTGGCGTGAGCCTGCAGGAATGTCTGGTGTCTGACATCGTTGTTTCGCCTGATGTTCAACTTAGTGCGCAGTCAGCCAATATTTCCAAGATCGATTGGAAGGGACTTAAGTGTCGAATCTCGGTTGAACCAGCGGCATCTGGATTATTCGTCGATTTGAGGAGTAAGCCAAATGATCCGAGTACTTCGATCACCAATGGCGGAAAACCCCTTGACGGAAATGGAACGGTCACGCTGTTTGTTGAGGATGAGGATCTTGAGGGCTCAGTAGTAGCTGCAGTCGTATGCAGCGAAGCCGGCCAAGTACTTGCAAAACAAAGCACCACGGTTGGTGGAGAGTAGAAGAGCCTTCCAGGCTCTTTGGATGACACATCACGTTTACGAATCAAAAAGCGGCTAAAAGCCGCTTCTACTTGGGAACAACACATGATTACATCGAACCTCCAAATGGACGACCTAGACCGAAAGTCTGCGTCGATATTCGACGGATATCTAGTCCGCAAAGATTTGGTACGAAAGTACGCAAGGCAATATCCGGTCCCAACCTACGTGGTTGAGTTTCTTCTAGGTCGATACTGCGCGACGGTCGACGAAGCAGAAATTGCCGAAGGACTGGAGATAGTCGAGAAGCAGCTACAGAACCGAACGGTGAAGACTGGGCAGGAAGAGGTTTTCATCAAACAGGCTCGCGATAAGGGCTCTGTTAAGCTGATCGATATCGTTCGCGCTAAACTAGACACCAAGACAGATACTTATTCTGCCGAGATTCCAAGTCTGGCCATTAGAGACGCATTGATTGAAGATAAATTGGTCGATGACCACGAACGCATGCTAACCGATGGATTCTACGCGGAGATCACACTCGAGTACGACTCGGTTATTGCACAGGAAAAGAGTGGCAAGCCGTTTCGCATTTCCAGCTTGCGTCCGATTCAAATGTCGAAGTCAGACATCCTGGATGTGTTGCGTCGCGGACGAACGCAGTATTCCACTTCGGAGTGGATCGATTTTTTAGTGCGATCAATTGGATTGGAACCGACTGAACTTTCCGAGCGTGCGAAGTATGTCATGCTGCTGCGAATCGTTCCGTTTGTTGAACGCAATTACAACATGGTTGAGCTCGGCCCACGCGGAACGGGTAAGAGCCACTTGTTCCAGCAAATCTCTCCCTACTCGCACTTGATTTCCGGTGGCAAGGCGACAGTAGCGAAAATGTTTGTGAACAACGCCAGCGGTCAGCGCGGCCTTGTATGCCAATACGACGTAGTGTGCTTCGACGAAGTATCTGGCGTCTCCTTCGACCAGAAAGACGGCGTCAACATCATGAAGGGCTACATGGCGTCAGGTGAGTTTAGCCGCGGCAAAGAGAGCATTCGCGCGGAGGGTGGCATCGTGATGGTTGGTAACTTTGATGTGGATGTCGAGCAACAGCAGAGAATCGGGCACCTGCTGAGCCCGCTGCCTCCCGAGATGCGAGATGACACAGCGTTCCACGATCGTATTCATGCATACGTTCCTGGATGGGATTTTCCAAAGCTCAATCCAAATCAACATCTCACAAATCACTTTGGTTTGGTCAGTGACTTCTTAAGCGAATGTTGGACGAGTCTTCGGAGGTCCAACAGAGTGTCCACGCTTCAGAATCGAGTCTTCTTCGGCGGAGCACTGAGCGGTCGCGATATCGAAGCTTGTAACAAGACGATTAGCGGCCTGCTCAAACTGCTTTATCCAGATCCCGAGATGGAAATATCCGATGACGAACTAGAGCGTGTTGTTCGAATCGCTCTTGAGTCACGCCGGCGAGTGAAAGAGCAGCAGAAGAAATGCTTAAAGAGCGAGTTTCGCAACACGCACTTCAGCTTCACGATGGGTGTCGATGGCGTCGAGCAATTCGTATCAACGCCCGAGCTGCACAGTGATGCCGCGATCGACGGCGATCCGCTGCCTCCAGGCCAAGTCTGGGCCATCAGCCCCGGCTCCGGCGAAGCGGGCCCTGGTCTCTATCGGTTGGAAGTAACATCAGGACCCGGTAGCGGCGTTCGAATCTTGAACACGCCAACGCCCCCATCCTTCCGCGAAAGCGTAAAGATTGGCGAGCAGAACCTCTACACGCAAAGCAAGCAGCTCGTCGGCGATCGAGACCCGCGAGCGCACGAGTTCTCGATTCAGATGCGAGCCATGGACAATGACCACAGTGGAACTGGTCTGGGCTTGCCGGTCCTCGTTGCTCTGTCTAGCTCGCTCCTCGAGCGAAGTACCAAGGGCGGCATGATCATCGTCGGTTCACTAAACCTAGGCGGGTCTATCGAGATGATCCCCAACGCCGTTGCGATCGCCGAGGTCGCCATCGAGAAGCAAGCCACCACACTCCTGATGCCCGTCGCCGCCCGTCGTCTTCTCAACGACCTTCCCGACGAACTCTGGACCAAGATCAGCATCGAGTTCTACAAGGACGCGCAAGACGCATTCTTTAAGTGTTTGTTGGATTAATTCCTCTCGAGAGCGGCTAGAAATGAAACGTGAATATTCACTACTCGAAAGCTTCTCTAAGCATGGTGTTGGGTGGCTCGCGGGGCGACTTATTGCTAATGATATTGCTGCTGGAACTCCAGTTTTCAGAAATCGAAACACGAGAAATTGTTCAGTGATCATCCATTTTCGAACAAGGCGGGTACTCAAATGTTTAGTTGGCTACAAGGTTTTCGTCCTGAACGCGTTCTATCAACGCCCTGAAAAACAGGCTATCCTAGATGGCATCTTTGCCCGCTTTCCTCCTGTGAGCCTTGCGTATTCATGAAACTACCCAACCGATTTTTGATTTGCGTCGTCGCGTTGATCGCGACTGGCATATTGACTGGCATCGGCGCGAACGCCGACGATAGCCAGTACAAACTTGGGCCTGATTCCCAGATCAAGCCCGATGTTCCTCAAGGCAAAATCACCGAACACACCTGGAAGAGCCAGATCTTCGACGGGACAAATCGTCGCTACAGCATCTACGTGCCAGCTCAATACGATGGCACAAAACCAGCCGCCGTAATGGTTTTTCAGGATGGGCATACCTATGTCAAACGCGATGGCAAGTTCCGTGCCCCTGTTGTGATGGACAACCTGATTCATGCAGGCGAAATGCCCGTCACGATCGGCATCTTCCTCGACCCAGGGCACAAGAAACCCCTGCCCGAAAAAGCAGGTTGGGAACCAGCTCCCGCGAACCGATCGTTTGAATACGACTCGCTCGGCGATCAATACGCACGCTTTGTCATCGACGAAATTTTGCCAGAAGTTTCCAAGCAATATAAGCTAACCGACAATCCAGAGATGCGGGCTATCTGTGGAATCAGTTCCGGTGGTATCTGCGCGTTCACGGTCGCTTGGGAACGCCCCGACATGTTTCGCAAGGTGCTCAGCCACGTCGGTAGCTTTGTGGATCTGCGCGGTGGTCACAACTACGCGCCCATGATTCGAAAAACTCCGAAGAAGCCGATCCGCGTTTTCCTTCAAGATGGAAGTGGCGACTTGGATAATAAGTTTGGAAACTGGCCACTTGCCAATCAGGAAATGGCTGCCTCGCTCAAGTTTAGCGGCTACGACTTTGAGTTTGTCTATGGTACTGGCGGCCACAACGACATCCACGGCGGATCCATTATGCCCGAATCGATGCGATGGCTTTGGCGCGATTGGAAATCTGAAAAGTAGTTCAACAACTGGTTCTGGTTCCGTCCCAACCATCGAAGTGCAACGAAGGCATTATGATTCATTCCGGTTTATTTAAGAAACGACCTTCTCATCCACTCGCAGTCGCGATTTTGCTCATTTGGTTAGTCTATTCGGCCAATCGAGCAACCGCGCAAGTCAACCCGACCGAAGCGTGGAGTCAAGCGGTTTCGATCGCGGACAAGATTACCGAGAACTCGTTGCATGGCCACATCCAGTTTCTTGCGGACGATCTTCTGGAAGGTCGAGGACCTGGATCGAAAGGGGATGCCATCGCTCAACTCTATCTGGAAACGCAGTTTCGCAGTTTGGGCTTGCTCCCATTCGATTCGCTTAAGTCCTACCGACAAAAGTTTCCAATGCTCGGATTGACGTCGGACGCTTCGAAGACTTGGAAATTCGGTCCCAGCAAAAACAGCAAGTCGGAAATCGAATTTCGCTACTTCGACGATTTCATTGCCGTGGCGGGTAAGCCGGAGTCCAACATCAACGTGAAAGACGCGGAGATCGTTTTTGTCGGTTATGGGATCGAAGCCCCAGAATTCCAATGGAATGATTTCAAAGGCAAAGATCTCAAGGGGAAGATATTGTTGATGATGAACAATGACCCTGAGTCTGACCCAAACCTTTTCGCAGGCTCACGGCGTTTGTACTACGGTCGCTGGGATTACAAATATGAAAGCGCAGCGCGGCAAGGTGCGGCAGGTGCAATCATCATCCACACCACACCCTCGGCTGGCTATCCATTCACCGTCATACAAACGTCATGGACGGGCGAAAAGTTTGAACTCCCAGATAGCACGGCACCGGGAATGGAAATGCAAGCATGGATGACCGAAGGGGCAACCGCTAGGTTGGTTTCCCATGCAGGGTTCGATCTGAACGACCTGCGATCGAAGGCCGAATCTCGCGATTTCCAACCGGTGCCGCTCGGTGTTTCGTTGAATACATCGCTCAATTGCGAAGTACGCAAGAAGGAGACGGCAAACGTGCTCGCTGTCTTGCCAGGTAGCGATCCAAAGATTGCGGATGAGTACGTTTTGTTTATGGCGCACCACGATCACATTGGGCTTGCTGCCGATCGCGATCAACGCGGGGACAACATCTACAATGGAGCGATCGACAATGCATCGGGGACGGCAGCACTTCTGGCCATTGAAACCGCGATCAAGGAGAGCGGAATTCGTCCAAAGCGATCGCTTGTTTTTGCTGCGGTTGGAGGAGAGGAGCAAGGCTTGTTGGGCTCGAAGTATTTCGCAGAGCATCCTCCCATACCCAACGGAAAGCAATCCGCAGTTGTCAACATCGACGGTATCAACTTCCTCGGAAAGACCAAGGACGTAAACGTGATCGGGGCAGGTAAGAGCTCGTTGGATCGTTTGGTCGAAAGCGTTGCAAAATACCAAGACCGGGTGGTCGTTCCAGACCGAGAACCGAGCAAAGGTTACTACTATCGTTCGGATCAGTTTTCGTTGGCAAAGGTAGGGGTCCCAGGCGTTTATTTGCATTCCGGACATGTGGTTCGGGGCAAGCCGGAGGGATGGGGCAAAGAACAACTCAATGTCTGGACGGAAAAACACTACCACCAACGCTCCGATGAATATGATCCAAACTGGGATCTCTCGGGAGCCATTTTGGATATCCAATTGCTATTTCATGTTGGCTGGTTAGCAGCCGACGCGGAAGCCATGCAATCGTGGACGCCAGGTGATGAATTCGAAGCAGCACGCCTCGAAGCCATTCGTTTGGCTCGCTAGCGTTGTCGTTCCGAGGCAGGGTCGGTGGGTGAGGGGAAGATCCCTGACTTGGTAGCCACAGGTTCAGCGGTTTGTTTACGCTTCTGAAACGAGGATAGACATTGAATTCACGATCAAAAACAAAATCAAAACACAGTGTAACCCCTCACCCCCGGCCCCTCTCCCCGAGTACAGGGCGAGGGGAGCAAGATCAAAAGATGTGGGTAAAGATGGGCGAGACGCCCATGCCACTTTCGAATACCCCGTCGAGAATGATTCAAGACGCACTGTGCTGACTGCCGAAGCTTTGATGACAGATCCGATTTTAACGGCGCTCCATCAAGCAACATTGCTAGCGTCTCATTCAATGAGTGCAGAATAAGCGATTTCGTTCATGAAAAACTCCCGGAATCTTCCATCCACGATCATCCTCCGCAATCTTTTCCGACGTGTTTTACTAGCCTCGGCTGCTCTCGGTGGGGCGAGCTACCTGCCGGGTTGCAGTTCGACTCCTGGTGCCAGACCATCCATCTGGCCAACGAAGACGATTGACGCGTCCGCGACCGGTGCAGGAACGGGAGTGACTGGCACGATCGCTTCCACGTCCAAAGCAGTCAAAGGTCAATTCGCGTCCATGGGGACCGCTGTTTCATCGGCATATGGCAAGGCTAAGACAGCCATTACCTCACCGTTTAGTGCGTCAGACAGCCCAACTTCGGATCCGGCAATCGCAGCCACCCCGGGTGCAAAGCCAACGATTGGGCCGGAACTCTATGTGATGAATGGTCAATTGCACGAGTCGCAAGGAAACTACACAAAGGCGATTGATAGTTTCAGCAAAGCACTTGAGATCGAACCCAAGAACCCTGCGGCCTTGTTGAGTACGGCAAGACTTTACGAGAGGCAGAACGAAAAAGAAAAGGCCGTCCAGTTCTATCAAAAGGCAGCCGAAGTGGCGCCAAACGCCGCCGTTTTTGCAGATCTTGGAAACCTTCAAGCTCGAAATGGCAATCTCGTTGCAGCCAAAGATCAACTTCAAAAAGCAGTGAACCTCGACTCGAAGAACACGACCTACCGATCCGCATTGGCTGGAGTGTTGTTGGACTCGGGCAACGCCGACTCAGCGATGTCGGAGTTGATGCAGGTCAATAGTCCTGCCATGGCGAATTACCAAATGGCATACTTGCATTTCGCTCGCAAAAATGTCCCTGCGACTCAACAGTATCTTGGAAACGCTTTGCAAATCGATCCAAATCTAAAGCCAGCTCGCGATTTGATGGCAAGCATGGGCGGAGCACAGAACATTTCGCAAATGGCACAGCAAGGGCAGAGTATGGTTCAGCAAGCCCAAGGGATCTACCAACAGGTTGGTGCGATAGGAAGCAACGTTCAAGGTCTGATGAACACGGCTCCAGTCCAATCAGCTCCGCAAATGCAATTGCCACCAGCGACTTCCGATTCAGTTGGCTTTGCTCCGGTAACCGCCTACATAGGTGCCCAGTCCAATCCCAACGCAACCGGCCTGCCACCAAATGAAAATGCATCGGGCGTCAATTCGAATCTTCGCCGCTAGGTGCGATCACAAAGTCAGCCGGGTTAAATCGCTATGTCAGAGGACGTTCAGGTTGGCGACCAAGATGAGGAACTCCCTTTTCTTGATGATTTGGACCGCACGATATATCAATGGCAGATGTGGGCGGATGGTGTCGGCGAATTGGGGCAGCGCAAGCTCAAGAATGCTCGCGTCTTAATTTCGCGAGTCGGTGGAGTTGGGGGGGTCGTTGCTTACGAATTAGCCGCAGCCGGCGTTGGTAAGCTTGTACTCGCACACGGTGGCACGATAAAGCACAGCGACTTGAACCGTCAACTGCTCATGACCTACGATCGACTAGGGAAATCAAGAGTCGAAACCGCTAGGCAGCGGTTGCTGCAACTCAACCCGCGGATTCAGGTTGATGTCGTCGACGCGAATGTCAATGACGAAAACGTGGATGCTTTGGTTTCTCAAGTGGATATCGTGGTCGACTGTGCGCCGATCTTTGAAGAACGATACGCGATGAACCGAGCGATTGTCGCTCAAGGCAAGCCGATGGTGGAATGCGCCATGTTTGAGTTGGAAGGGAGCATTACAACAATCTTGCCGGGAAGATCTCCTTGCTTGGCATGTTTGTCGCCGAAATCGCCCCCAGCATGGCGCCGTCAATTTCCCGTTTTTGGGGCCGTTTCCGGTACCGTGGGTTGCTTGGCCGCTGTCGAAGTCATCAAGTTGATCACGGGCATCGGCGAGTCTTTGGCCGGTACGCTACTGGTAATGGATCTTGCCTCCATGACTTTTTCGCGACGCAAAATCCATCAAGATATGGAATGCCCGATCTGTAGCGTATAAAGTAGGACAGTCGTACCCGTGAGCCCCATCGCTAGGAAATCCCTTTGCCGTATTTATGGATGTTGATCGGTTCGGTTTGCTTTGCGGCTATGGCGCTGTTGGCTGAGTCGCTCAGGGATCAGTTCACTTATCCGTGGATCACCATGGTGCGGTCTGGTATCGCGACCACCCTGGCCATTGCCTTAACACTGTTGGGTGGAGCGCAACTGGTCTTTCTGCGTCCTGTAACTCTTTGGATCAGGTCGCTTTCTGGATGGGCGAGCATGATTTGTGGTTTCTACGCGATAACTCATTACGACGTCGAAATCGTTCTTGCTTTGACAAACATGTATCCACTGTGGGTTGCGATTCTGTCGTGGCCATTGCTGGGCAAAACACCTTCGCTGAAGACTTGGTTGGCGTTGTTTGTCAGTTGTATCGGTATGTGGCTGGTCTATGCCAGCAGCATTTCCTTCGACACGATCCATGCGAGCCGATCCTATAATCCTCGGTTGGCGATTCCCATGGCTGTTTTAGCAGGCATGCTCAGCGGTGTCGCATTGATCAATTTGCATCGAGTGAAGCACATCGATACGCGAGCCGTTGTCGCTCATTTTTCCGCCGTAGCAACAGTACTGAGCTTTGTCGTTTGGATTTTCCTCCCTGTCTCTCCACCAGTCGATGTCGTAGATCGCGCAAGTGTGCTTCGTCTCTTGGGAGTTGGTCTAGCTGCAACCTTGGGTCAAATTTGTTTGACAATGGCGTTTTCGACCGGAGCGCCTGCTCAAGTAAGCGTTGTCGGGCTATCGCAGGTGGTAGTGGCAGTCATTGTCAAATTCATAATTGAGGGGCGAATCCCAACTGCAGGTAGCATGCTTGGCATGTCGCTGGTTGTCGCCTCAACGATTTGGGTAATCCTCTCGCATTCACCGACAAGAGAACGCGTGTCACCGGGTGGCACGCCCTGAGGCGCCTCGCATTCATCGCCTCAGGCGACTGAATATCTGGACCACGCCGTTTAGACACAGCCAGCAAAAGTCAAAGTAGTAGGCACATTCCATGTGCCATCCACCTAGAATCCTGGCAAAAGCTTGACTGCGAACGGCACGGCGGAGCGTGCCTGCACCTTTTGTCGGCTGTGTCAGTTTATCGCGGCTTTCGCCAAGGTCGGTTGTAGCCGAGCTTTTCTAGTGCGACGTATACCTCTTCGAGTGTCTTTTCGCCGAAGTTTGCGATGCTCAAAAGCGTCTCGGGAGTGCTGTTCAACAAGTCGCGTACAGAGAAGATCCCTTTCTCCTCGAGACAATTGGTCGTCCGTACTTGAAGGCCTATCTCGGCTGTACTCAAGTCCAAACGATCCTTCAATCGACGTGCTTGTTCGTCTGCTTGGCTAATGGGAATACGAGTCATTCGATTTTCACCTTTATGCAAGTCGTTGCCGCAGATAGCTAGGGACGAGTCACCATTGTTCGTCCCTCACCTGTCTATCCGCCCTATCTATAACTACCGGGCAAAGTATAGCAAACTCGTATAATTCGTAAGCACTTTCGTCCACGATTCGCTAAAATATTTTCAGCAACGCTAGCATTTGCAAGCCGTATCAAAACCAATGGCTGCACCTAAGCATTGCATCCCGCCAACCTTAGGAACCATGCATGTTCTTGCCGATGAAAAACTGGACTCGATCAACCTTCCCGCAATTTTTTCTTGTTGCGTTTGTATGTTGTTTTAGTGTGGGAATTCAAAAAACGGGAGGGGCAGATCCAAAGCCGCAGTCTCCTGTCGTTCCAGCCGACAGTCTCAAATGGTTGGAGACGCAGGCTGGTTTCCGTGTCGAGCTCGTGGCTGCAGAGCCGCAGGTCGTCGATCCTGTTTCGATGCAGATCGATGAGCAAGGTCGAATTTGGGTGGTTGAAATGCGAGACTATCCGACCGAGGACGATTCACCCAAGAGCCGGATCGTAGTTCTGCAAGACAACGATCAGGATGGGTTCTATGAGAGTTCAAAGGTCTTTGCGGACAAACTCCGCTTCGCGACCGGAGTTCAGCCTTGGCAAAATGGAGCATTAGTAACAGTACAAGGTCAGTTGCTGATGCTTCGCGATACTGACGGTGATTTACAAGCGGATACACAAGAGGTTTGGCTCGAGGGGTTTGCATCGGGCAATCCGCAACTGCGAGCCAACCATCCGACCATTGCCCCGGATGGTTGGCTGACCATTGCAAGTGGCCTGCGCGGCGGCAAGATCAAGCAATCCATCCCATTTGCAAATCCTGATTCGCGAGAGACGGAGCTATTGGATATGGCCGGATGTGATTTGCGAGTTCATATGCTAACTGGTAAGGTCGAATGCATTGCGGGCCCGACCCAGTTTGGGCTTTCATTCGACAAGTTTGGACATCGCTATGGCTGTTCTAATCGCCAGCCTTGCTTTGAGATACTAAGCGAGCGGACGGACTTAGGCGCGAGTCCGCTTGCTGGTCTAGCTGGTGCGACTTCCGAAGTCTCGCCTGGAGAATCGGCTTCCAAAGTTTACCCGCTCGTCAACGCATGGACGACGTCGAATCTGCATGCAGGTCAGTTTACGGCGGCATGTGGGCTACTCGTTTCTCACAGTCGACATTTTGGTGACGCACCTTTTGCGACCGCACTGACTTGCGAGCCGACTGGCGGGCTGGTTCAACGCCGATCAATGACTCGACAGAACGGACGCTCGAAAGTTTCAGATGAACCTGCGTTGAAAGAGTGGCTTGCGAGTCGCGATTCTTGGTTTCGCCCAGTGGACCTATGCGAAGGTCCGAACGGAGACATTTACGTCGTAGATATGTACCGGGCCGTAATCGAACATCCCGAATGGGTTCCAGCCGAACTCAAGACACGCCCCGACCAACGCTTTGGAGACTCGCATGGTCGCATCTATCGAGTATCAAGATCGGCGGAAAAGAAGGGCAATAAGGTCGGAACAGTCCAACCGAACATCGTGGAGTGGATGCAGCACGAGGACACATGGAATCGAAGTATCGCGTCACGCTTGTTCCTGGAAGCCATGCATGGCGAACGCGACGAATCGTTGATCGAGAAAGTCCGAGCCATTGCTCTTGATCCGATGCTTGGAGATGGTTCGATTACATGTGCTTGCTCACTGTTGGCCTCATGCGGCGCGCTGGATGAACGTACCTTAAATCTTCTGCTTCAATTCCCCAACGCGCACCGACGTACGCTTGCATGGAATTGCTTGCGTCGAGCGACGACCGAGACTTCGGATCGATGGTGCGATCGTGCAAGGGACGCGATCGGCAACGAGGATGCGACGTTGGACGAGTTGCGGGCGGCAGCATGGTTCGTCTCAGCCCATGCCAATCAAATCGATGTACCCGCAGAGGACGTTCTAAAGTTGTTCTCCAGGAACGCGGCCAACGCGCTGCTCGTGCACGGCAACGACGCCCACCTTTGGATGGCTATGTCGGCCGCTTGCAAAGGCAAGCTTTCTTCGCTCATCGAAAACTATCACTTGGCAATCTCGGAATCGAAAAACGATGCTTTTCCGGAAGTTGCGCGAGACGCGATCGTGCGACTTGCGTTGCGCGTCGCACAACAAGGGTCCGAACTCAACATTGCCGAATGGATGGAACGCTACACACAAAGCTCTGCAACTCTAGTTAATGCCTCTAGCCATCAATGTACCTTTGCTATTTTAGAAGGCTTTGTTCGGTCCGGTAAAGTTCGGGTTCCTTCCGGCAGCTCACTTGAGCGACTACTCCTAGAAACGTCCACGTCTGGTGTGGATCCGATCAACCAGCGCGCCGCGATTGCAATGCTGTCTGCTTGCTCGTCGGACGAGGCGAAGCGGACTTGCATGAAGTTACTAGAAGGATCCGACGCCAAGATATTGAAATTGGCTGTTGCGACTTGTTCCGCGCACGATACTCCCGAGTTTGGCATTTGGCTATTGGACCGCCTACCAACAGCAATGCCGGATATTCGGCAGGAACTCTTCGTGGCAGTCAAAAGCAAACCGAGTCGACTCATGGCGATGCTAGATCGACTGGAGTCAGGTGCAATGTCCACAAGAGTATTCGACGCGTCTCAGATGCAAAGTTTGCGAGCCATCCAAGATCCCATGATCGCGCCGAGGCTAGCAAAAGTGCTTGCAGCCTCGGTCAACTCGAATCGCCAGAAAGTGATAGATGACTACACTCAACAGCTCATGTCCATCGACGTTGATGAACATGCGAATCGGGGCAAGGCTGTTTTCGAGAAGAATTGCGCGGCATGCCATAGGCTCGACTCGGTGGGTACGATTGTCGGGCCTGACATATCGGATTCGCGAGTTCAGGCGTTTGACAAATTGCTTGTTTCGATTCTCGATCCAAATCGTTCGATCGATGCAAATTATTTCCGGTACCTAGCTCGAACCGAAGATGGCAAAGTGATCGAAGGCGTCATGAAAGACTCCAACGCGAGCACGATTACCCTCCAAAATCAGAATGGCGCTACGATTCTGGAACGTTCCATGATCGAGGAGCTGAAGAGCTCAGGAACTTCGCTCATGCCCGAAGGGATCGAGGCTCAGATCCCCGCACGCGACATGGCTGACTTGCTGTGGTACATCAAGAATTGGCGATACACTGCCGAAAAAATCCCCGCGAACGCAACGATTGGAAAGTAGACGTACGAGCGATTTTTTCGCCGCCGGGGCTCGCATCAGTAGGAAAAGGGAACAGACTCCAAGCAATGCAATGCTGCTGGGTTCGGGGACTGCCGTAAAATTCCATGCAAGCCCGAAAGCGGAATTGGCCGTTGAGGAAACTTGAATGGTATACAAGCCGGCATTTAGATTTCTGAGGTAAATGTGTTCGATATTGTCGACCAAGCTTCGGCTTGACACAATTTCAGTCCCAAGAAAACTCGTTGTGGAGTCGAAGAGTTTGAGGTCCATATTTGCAAGCGACAGCGTGGAATTGAAATTACCAGATCCATCTTGATACTTTGCGTTCCAATCAAGCAAAATGGATGCTTCCGTGACCGTCTGTCCGACGTTGATGTTCCAATACATTGGTGTTGTCGGATCGATGGACGGTCCATAGTCCCAACCCTTTAGGTTACTATTGGCGACAGGGATTGTGATGACTCCATTGGACTCCCCAGCCTGGAGTATTTTGTAACTGTTGTACACGTTAACTTCACCTGCTCCAAATTTGCTGTCGAGCGGTTGAGTCGTCGTATTGGACCAAGTTGGGAAGGGGTCTTTGCTCGCACCAGCCATGATGATGGCCTTCATGGCTTCGCTGTTGCGAGCGTTGGTCATCCCAAAGTCGTTTGCCGCAGAGTGAAGCAGTGTGGCTGCAGAGCTGACAATAGGAGTTGCCCCACTCGTAGTTCCCGATGGAGCGACGATATCGGGTTTCGTTCGACCAGCAACGCCCAGGTTGGTCAGGCCAAAGCTATGTAGTCCATCGCTCCTCCCAACGACGATCGAATTGTACGACTGCCCATAAATGGCGGGCAAAGATCCAACGCCATTATTCAGAGCGACCGCTGACGTAAAATTATCTCGCGTAATTGTATAGTCCAACCTGGCATTCGCCTCGACGGCGAGAGAGGTCGGAAATCCAGCACTAATCGTCCCGATATAGGAATGATTGACGACTGAAAAGGAGGTTGCCACCGGGTTCGTGCCCGCTGCTCCGAGTGCTTGTTTCACACCCACAAAATTGTCCGCATCGTAGACGCGAATATTGGTGACTCCCGGCGACATACTCGTTGAGCTACCAAAGAAAAATTGCCCTGTGAGAGTCGAGTGGACCGACGTGTTTCTTGGGTTCAGATTGCTTTCGTCTACAAACGTTTTTAGTGCAAATTCAGGTTGCGAAACATTAGGGAAGTAGGTGTTTGTACCTGCACCACCAGAATTGGCTTCGACGAGCCCAACGGTAATGCCTGAACCATTGGCCAGAGTTGGCCCAACCTCGTTCCTCAGTTTGTCGAAGCCTACTTGTGTCTTGTACCCCTGAGCAACGACAAAAGAGTCTGAAAAAAAATGGAATGAGATCGCGACAATCGCAAGCCGCCAAATTTGAGCTCGAATCATTACCATAATAATTAGCCACTCGAGAAACAAAGGAAAAACATCGCCGATCGAATCCAAAAGCCTTAATCGCACAATCCTGGAAATGGGCTCTCCATTTTCGGTGCTCGTTTCATCGGATCCATCCACAAATTCACAGGCCGACATTCTAGTTCAAAACCGAAAAGAAAAGAATCAAGAATGGGCGGTTTACGGCCGAAAAAATCCCCGCGAGCGCAACGATTGGAAAGTAAATCTACGAGGGATTTTTTCGCTCACGGGGCTCGCACCAACAGGAAAAGGGAACAGACCCGAATGGCACTTAACCCCAAGCAAAGCAATGCTGCGAGGTTCGGGGACTAAAAATGCCAGGCAAGCCCGAAAGCGGAATTGCCGTTAGAGGAAACTTGAATGGTATACAAGCCGGCATTCAGATTTTTGAGGTAAACCGTCGTGTGCGGGATTCCTGGATCACGTCAAATCCCGGTCGCGGACACCGAGGAGGTAGAGGACGGAATCGAGACCCATTGTGGAAACTTGGTGTTCTGCGGACTGACGGACGACTGGCTTTGCATGGAATGCGATTCCCAATCCAGCTCGAGCTAGCATCGGCAAGTCATTAGCTCCATCACCGATGGCGATCGTTTGTTTTCGGTCAATCCCCTCATTCGTTGCAAGCTGCTCTAGCAAGACAGCTTTTCGCTGTGCATTGACAATCGGTCCAAGTACCTGGCCAGTCAATTTACCATTGATAATCTCTAGCTCGTTGGCGTAGACATGATCGATAGCCAGACGCTCCTGCAAGTACCTGCCGAAGTAGGTGAAGCCACCCGAGAGAATGGCCGTACGATACCCGAAACGGCGAAGCGTGGTCAGCAAGAGTTCTGCCCCTTCGTTGAGTTCAAGTCTGGCGGCAATCTTGGGCAAAACACTTTCCGACAAACCGGCAAGTTTTCCGACGCGAAGTCGAAGCGATTCATCGAAGTCCATTTCGCCGCGCATGGCTGCTTCGGTAATCAAGGAGACTTCGCCACCAACCCCAGCCTCCTTCGCAAGCTCGTCAATGACTTCAGCTCGCAAGAGAGTCGAATCCATGTCGAGTGCAACGACACGTCGATTGCGACGGTATGCGTCGTCTCGCTGCCAAGCCAAATCGAGGTTCAGTTGACTTGAAAGTTCGAGAAGACGTGCCTTCAGTTGAGTCGAGTCGCGGGGCTCACCGCGCAGTGAAAATTCGACACAGGCTCGAGTCAATGCGCTGGTCGTGACACGTGGTGGTCGTCCCGATAGCCTGGTGATGACATCGATGTTTAGCCCTTGTTCAGACAACATATGACTGACTGCGTAGAACTGTTTTGCGGAGATAGCTCGCGATAACAACGTGAGAATGAACCGAGACTTCCCCTGACGGTCAACCCAGTTGTCGTAGTCTTGATCGGGAATTCGCTTGGTATTGCATTTTAGGCCAAGCGAATGGCCTCGTTCCTGCAACTCGTGAATAATCGTCTCGTCACATTTTCCTGCTGGAATTCGAACCAGAATACCCAGCAGTAGCGATTGGTGTATGACCGCCTGATTGACATCGATAATCATGCAATCGGAGGTTGCCAGAATTTCGGACAGCGAGGCAGTCAGTCCGGGACGATCCTCGCCGGTAAAGCGGAGCAAGACGAGAGTCGAATCCTGATTGGGCGGTTTTGCATTCATGAAAGGGATTCTAGTGAATCCTCCGGGATTCAACGAGCCAGGTCCTACGGGATTTTAGTACTGTTCGGTTTTTACTAGGCATCACGTGGAGTACGCCATTCCCCTAACAAGCAACGTCATTGCACTTCGCAAGCCAAGGGCTTTCCCGCAAGGCCGTTTAGCAAATTCTCCACGGACAATTCAGCCATCCGTCGACGAGTCTGTACAGTAGCGCTCCCGACATGGGGCGTAATGGTGACGTTTTCTAGCTTCAGAAGAGGATGCTCGCGAGGCAAGGGCTCTGGTTCCGTCACATCCAACGCGGCCGCGAAGATTCGCTTCGCGATCATCGTCTCCGTTAAGGCTTGGGTGTCGACGATACCGCCACGTGAAATGTTCACCAACGTCGCGGTTGACTTTAACAACGCGAGTTCCCGAGCGCCGATCATGCCCACAGTCTCCGCTGTCAAGGGAACCATCAACACAACAAAATCGCTCTCCCGAAGAAGTGCATCCAGTGAGACATACTGAGCAGAATAGTCGCTTTCGGCAGCCATTCGGCGGTTTCGATTGTGATATAGGATTCGCATGTCGAAGCCGGTGGCTCGCTTGGCGATTTGTGTTCCAATGCTTCCCATGCCAACAATCCCCAATGTCGCGCCGTGAACGTCGCGTCCATGACGGTCGTTGACGTCGAATACCGTTGTATCTAATCGTCGAGCAAATCGGTCCCCCTCAACCAAACGACGAGCCGCAGCCAATAACAAGGCCATGGCCATATCTGCGACTGCTCCATCCAAAACTCGCGGTGTATTGCCAACTGGAATTCCGCGTTGCTTCGCGGCGACAAGATCAATATGGTCGACCCCGACTCCGTGATTCGAAATGACCCTCAAATGAGGAGACCGGTCCATGAGTTCTGCATCGACACTTGCATGCCCATAGCAGTAGATGGCATCGACCGGTTCCTGGTTTTCATCCCAAGGCACCAACTCGACACGTTTCGCCAGCAGTTCTTCTATCGTAGGATTGAGAATGCGTTTTGCGAGAACTCTTGGTCGGCTTGTCATGTAAGTATGATAGCGAAGACCCAGGGCAGCGTCGAGGTTCGTTGCGTGGACCTGGTTCGCCTGGCTCGACGGTTTCACAAGTTAGAACGCTTCGCCGCTTCGACATGCAAACGCTATGACCCTCGCAATCCTTAACATTTAGAATTTTATTCACGTGGAAAAGCACATTGACTAAAGCCGTGACGCGAGCGACTCGATGTTCGGGAAAGATTCCATTCGGAGTCGACATGTTTTCCAGTACGCACATGGATGTGCTCGGTCCGCAACAACCGGGAGTCAGGCCAGACGCTTGACCTATCACACATCCTATGATCTCCAATTTTCTACAAAAGCCGCTTGGAATCGTGACGGTCCTAACCGCCGCAGTAGGTGGCCCTTACGCTGCTTTTGAAACCGATCTTGGCACCTCGTTGCGCCAGTCGTTGGTCAACGCGAGTTCCATCGCGACAACCAATAGCAGCGAGTCCCAGCTCTCAACGCCCGAGCAATTGGATCCGTACGCGCTCTTGGGATCCAAAAGCAATTCGACGCCTCAAAGCAATTTGACACCGCAAAGCAATTTTATACCGAATGGATACGTCTCAGGTGCGAATGCTGCGGTAACGGAAAGTGGTTGGAGAAGCGATTCCTCGACGCCTGCGGGGCAATTGGTGTCAACCGTCTATGGACCAACCACCGTTTATCCAGTTGGTCCCAATACTCCGTTTCCAAATGCGGGAGCGTTCCAACAAGGTACTTACCCTCAAGCAAGCCAACCGTTCCGACAAGAGATACCGCAGGCTTATGCATCGGGATACTTAGGCAACCCGATAGCCCTACCTAACCCTGCCGTAGAGAACCGTGCGGGAACATCGCAGGTCATACCTGGGGGAACAGATCAGCTTTGGGATTACACGTTGGGCACTCCCTCGCTGCCACAGCTCCAGCAGCAACCACAAACTGCGGTTGGAGGTGGAGTTGTGAATGACCTCCGAGAAGTTCTGCGCTTTGACATTGTTCCAGGCTGGCTACCTCAGCGATTTGCTAGGGTAACCACCGTGACCTCCAACGTCCAAATGGACGGCTTGCGAGTTCCGCTGATCACTGGCACGCAACCCAAAGATATCGCGGGCTCGTTGACCTATTACTTCGACGCGTCCAAGGCCTTGAAACGTATCAATCTGCATGGTCTGACAGGTGACCCGACGCAATTGACCACTCTGATGGTCCAGTTCTACCAATTGAAACCCGAGCAAAGCTTAGGTGGACAATTGTTCACGTCTCGATGGAACAATCGCGTTACAAGCGTCATGCAAATCGCCCCGGCACCCATCATTTATGCAGGCGCAGATCATTCGAAGTACATCATTTTCCTCGAACTAAACCAACCGTCGAGCCATTACGCGATCAGCGAAGAAGCTAGCGAAATCCTTCGTACCTTGCAAGCCACGCAACGCTGGTGATTTTAGCGGTTGCTGCACATGATCTGGCTAACGCTGCGAGCATCCGGAAACCAACAAATCACATACGTGTTTTGACCGTCGACAACGCGGACGGACGTTTGCTGGCTTGGCCCAACCGGTCGGCTTGCACTCAACGGGCTCAATTGCAATTGATGATCGCCCGTTGGCACTTCGACTCGCAGGACTTGGATGTCGCGTGGGAGCAAGCCCCAGCAGCGCGTATCGGCTGCCTCGCTTGCCTCCCAAGCGATACCGGCCAAATCCATTCCGATCGCAGTTAGACCACCCTTGTCCATCGAGCTTTTGGCAGCCACAATCGTCGCTTTCTTGATAACTCGCCGTGCAACGGCACGAGCCATGATCGAATTCCGATTTGCTTGAAACGTCGAAATGGCGAGCTGCTCGATGTTGGCCAAGGAGGATGTGGGTCCAATGCGCTGAGCGTTGATTTGAACGCCCACAGAGTCCACGTCAGTAGGAGGAACAACGATGTCTGGTATCTTGATCGGCGCGATGGTCGGCGGCAGTTTATAAGGCCCGACTGCGGATATGATCTGGTCGGCTATGAGCAACGCGGCGCTGGTGGGCTGCTCTGCCACCTCGACTTTGTATGGGCCTCGACCAACCATCGCAAACACATAGACTACGCCGTGACCAGGTTGTGAATGCACTCCACTCTGAACACGAGCCAAATCCCATTGCAACGGCTCGCTACTCGGAAGAAGGTTCGAAGCGATCGCGTAGTTTCGTGACGCATCATCGTAGTCGTGATGTGTGGCCTCACGAAGCATGCCTCGCATATAGAATCCAAGGGGCAGCGGCGTATATTCATCTTTCTTTTTGCCACTGCTCGATTCGAATTTATCCGCAAGTTGTTCGTGCTTGTCTTGGATTTGAAGCGTGTAGCTCTCGGCGTCCATTCCATCCTGCATCAGATTGGAAAGCGACAGAAAGACTCGCAGCAAAATTTTTTCGTAGTCTTCACCGGAATAGGATCTCACTTGATCGTCCGTCCACATCGAGACCGTTTTCTCTGCAAACGAGTCTTGTTCGAGATGATCAAAGCGATCGCGAACATCTTTGAGACGCGTCTCGGCTTGCTTGGCTTGGCCGCTCAAAAGATCGACAACCGCTAAATCCAAATTGACAACATCGCGATCATGTCGATTGGTTTTGGAGAGCTTCTCAAGACTTTCGCGGCAGGCCTGGAGTTGGCCATCGTAGAAGAGATTGCGAGGTTGGGCGATCCGTTTCGCATGCGTGGAACAGCCACTCTGGCTCACCGACACCAGTCCTGCTAAAAGAGTACCAATAGCGAGAAGGATTGCGGCCCGATGTTGATTTGCCGATGTACGGGACGGGTCGCATCGAATCATCGCTTGAGTGGATTGTAGTTCCAGATCTTGCCCATCGCGGACTTGTGATAACCCTTGCGCACTTCGGATGAGAGCTTGTCGTACTCGCCGGTGTGCACGTTCGTTAACTCAAGTGTTAACTCATAATCGCGCTGCGTCGAACTGTTGCGTTTGGTTGTTCCGCTCGTTAGCGTCGCGTACAAGAAGTAATCGACCGGAGCACCGCTGCGTTGGAGTACCGCAGTGAATAACTGCATGTTGTCTGGAAGCATTAACGCATCTGGTCGCATACGTGTCTCGTGTAACGCAGCATCCACCATTCGGCGGCTGATTGGGGTAAACGACTGCGACTCCAGAATTTTGGAATCGATTTGATTGTAGAGTTTGTCTTTGTAGTCGCCGATGTCTTCCGCGCTCTTGTTCTCGATCCCGATGAAGCAGATCGTTTTCTTGGCTGGGAATCCATCCGGCCCGATTATGCAATCCTCTGGGGACACTTGTTGCCTTGCCAAAAATTTGGCTACGGCTTCGTCTACCAACGGATCGAAGACCTCCGCACCTGCTTCGTGGCTACCGACAAGATTCTCCGCACCCGGTTTGATCACGTGTCCATATTGATAGCCCCTGCATCCGGCAAAACCGACGGCAGTGAGCATTGAGAAACAGGTAAGCCATTCTCGACGATGCATATGGGATTCCTTTCCCCGCAAAAACCATTCGACACTTTTGGCGAATTGTGCAATTCCGCGTCCTTGTGGACAATAGGAATATCGGAAAAACAAGTGACGATCATGCAGGACAATGGGAACATAATCGAAAGCCAGCAATCGTTGAATCAACCAAGATTCGCTAGCAAACCATCGAATCGCTAGCAAACCATCCATGTAGAAAAAACGGATCCGAGTTGCGAGAATGCCCGAAAGTTTGGTATGAAACGCATCAGTCGAGGACAGGGGAATTCCTAAGTTCAGCGGATCATGAAGTGCTCAGTCTTTTTATTGCAGATCTCGAAAACCAGGAACATGCAGCCGCAATCCTAGAAGTCTTGCAAGGCACTCGAATTGCAATGGAGCTAGTTTCCAAAGTTGGATTTGCCCAATATGAGCTTGACCCAACCTCGGTTGGAGCGATCTTCATGCAAAAGCGTCTCGAGGATCGATCAACATGACCAAAATCGATCGCTATCTGTTGTTTTTGTACTCTCGGGTCTTTGTCATTTGCTTTTTGACTTTGTCGGGTTTGCTGATCGTTGTTCAAGTCTTCACCAACTTAGAAGAGCTGATTGCGTTCGGCAAAGTGCGCGGTGGTTTTCTTCTCGGACTTGCTGAGTACTTTAGTCCGTACATGCTGAGTATCTACGATCGAATGTGCGGCCTGATGACATTATTGGCCACTATGTTTGTCGTGGCTTGGCTTTATCGAACCAACGAGATGACTGCTCTGCTGGCGGCCGGTATTAACAAAGGCCGGATTCTACGCCCAATTCTCATTATGTCAGCCATTCTCATTGGTTTGGCTGCCATTTCACGAGAATTATTGATCCCAAATTATTCTGCCATGTTGAGCAAGACACCTCAAGAATTGCTTACGGAAAGCGTTCGCCCTGTTCGTCCCACAGAAGATCTCGAACAAGGTGTTTTGATCGCAGGCTTGCATTTGCAACCTGCAACGTTGACGATCAACCAACCGATTTTTAAATTCTTGGGGCCAGCAGTTGAGGTAACACAACAAATCACGGGCGTCTCAGCGAAATTTCTTCCGGCAGATGAAACTCATGCTGCTGGTTATTTGATCGCGGGAGCAAAAGGTGCAGAGCCATTGATCGGCAAGTCCTCTGTTCGCACCAAGACAGGTGTCTATCTTTTGCTACCAACAGACACACCATGGTTGAAGCCAGACGAGTGCTTCGTTCCGAGCACGCTTGAGTTCGATGTGCTGCGTGGCGGAGGCGCCAAGCAATTTGCATCCACGAGCGACCTAATTTGGCGGATGCGGAACCAGTCGCACTATTACGGAAGCGAGCTCAAAGTGGCCGTTCACACTCGATTTCTGCAGCCATTGTTGGATTTCACTCAACTGTTGATCGGGATACCCATGATCTTATCCAATCGCAACCGCAATTTGGTCAGCATGATCCTGTCCTGCATACTTAGTTTCTCAGCTTTTTTCGGTATTAGCATTGGACTCAATACATTGGGGGCTCACGAGATGCTACTCTCACCTGCCGCCGCCGCTTGGGCCCCCCTTTTGATTTTTGGACCATACGCTTGGGCACAAGCCTCGCGGGCCATGCAATCTTAATCTCGTCCTATCGGCGGTGCATCATGAACGCAAACAAGTCGCGAACTTGATCTGCCGTCATCACATCCAGCATCCCGTCCGGCATTAAGGATTTCGCCGAATTGCGAGACTGTTCGATGTCCTCGGTCGCAATCGTAAGCTGCTCTTTGTCCGTTTGGACTGTCATCGCATTTTCCGTTCGTCCGACAATGACCCCTGTAATCACGCGGCCTTCCTTGAGGGCGATGATCGACGTCGTAAATTGTTTAGGTACTTCTGCGCTCGGATCGACAATATTCATTAACAAGTAGTCGAGATTCGTGCGATTCGTACCCGTTAGATCGGGCCCGATCGACTGACCTTCACCATATAGTTTGTGGCAGTTCGCGCAAGACTTCTTGAACAGCATCGAACCATTTTCCAAATCGCCCTGGGCAAGCGTTGGGCCCTTGAGTTCATTTTTCCAGCGATCGATGGTCTCAAGTTTGGCTTGCGGTGTTTCGTGGAGGACTCCCCATTTCGACTCAAGAACCGCTTGGATGCGTTCGTTTCCAAAGGCGAGCAGTTGCCGAACCTGCGCCGCCGACAAATCGCGAGCATCTACCTTGTCCTTGTCGATTCCATCGATCAGTTCCATCGCATACGATTGCCGACTGCAGAGCGTATCCAATGCCAGACCTCGATTGCCATCTTTCAATCCGCTGAGGCGACTGATGAGCTCTTTGCCGGTTTTTGGATTGTCGAAGCTCGCTAAGGCTCGGATGGCAGCATCGGCGACGGCACGATCTCCCAGCAGTTTGTAAAACGTCTCGACAGCTTCAACGTCCTTGGCTTGAGCCAACGCCTTGATCGCATCTTCCCTTGTGACGGAATCTAAATTCGTATTCCCGGCCAAAGTTCGCAAGTCTGCGAGCGCGGTTCCGTCTCCAAACAAGACACCCAACGCATCCGTCGCAAACAGGACCTCTTTGTTTTTTGATGACCGCAGCGTTTTTTCGATGCTGGTCCAATTGTCCGGTGCTTTGACGCGTGCCCGGCCCGCCAACCCAGTTCGAAACGCGTTCAGCAGTTCGGCTGCGGTCGCATCGTCGTGCGCGATGTGGCTTGAAATAAACGTCAATACTTGATCCGCGAGCGACATGTCTTTGTCGATCTCGTAAGCCAAACGACGTACCGCAAACTGCTGGAGCTTGGGAATCGAATTCAGCAAACGCACTTCCTTCACGGTTTTCACAATCGGTTCGATGCCATACCAAGTCATCAGAGTCAAGTTCGGATCGGCGGCAATCGTGCGCGCATTCTCCGATTGTGATAAAATCGCGGTGGCCAACTCATGTCGTTCGCTCGAATCAAAGCGTCTCAAAACGGATACCAAGGCCAACAAAACATTGGCGGCTGGCTTTTGCTTTGCCAATAGAATGAGATCTGGGAGCAGTGCCTTGCGACGTTCCGGGTCATAACATGAGATCTGTACCGCATGTTCAAGCAGTTCGAGATTCGAAGTCTTTAGCTCACGACGCAAGTCGTCCTGGCTGTTGAATCCGAGTGCTTCTGCCAGCAAAAGGGGTAGTGGACGCCCATCTGGGCCCAGCCTAGGTTCGCGAAGTCGGGAATCTCCTTGTTGCCTTTCTTGCAAAATGCGAGTTGAGTGCCGAGCAAACCAAGCATCTTTTCCAACTGCTAATTCAAGAAGTGCTGCACTTGTCTGATCATTCAACGGAGGGTTAGGTTGGAAAGGCTTTGGCTTTCCATAGGCAATGCGATAGATCCGACCGCTAGTACGGTGAATTCCGTCATGATCATGGCACTCGCCATTGTCCGACCAGTCCGAAACGTAGATAGCACCTTCGGGGCCGGATTTGATGTCGACACCGCGAAACCAAGGGGATTTCACCATCATGAAATCGGGCTCGCGTTTACCCACGAATCCGCTGCCTGAACGCTCAAGCCGATTCACATTCAAACGCCGACCGTGCGTGTTGCACATGAAGATCTTGCCGCGATACTCTTGAGGGAAATTGCTTCCTTGGTAAATCAACCCACCGACATGGGAATGACCGCCCCCTAAATCACTTGCGACTCCATCTCGGCTTTCGCTCCACTTGCGAGTCGTGTCCCAGTGGTAATGATCCGCCGTCATGTCCATCAGTTCATAGAAATGAGGGTTGGAGTCCTGGCCATACATTCGTTTGAAATGCGCGCCCGGCATTGCATGCCATAGGTGCCCTTGCACGTTATTGGTCATAAAGAACTGGCCGTCCGCGTTAAAGTCCAACCCCCACGGGTTGGTCGTTCCGTTACAAACAACTTCGACGGTTTTCTTGATGGGATGATAACGCCACACGCCGCAGTTCATGGCGGGACGTTCGGACTGTGGAGTTCCAGGGACTCCAGGGTACGACGTATCCACGATTCCATGTCGACCATACAACCAGCCGTCTGGACCCCAGATGAGACCGCTGACAAAGTTATGTCCGCATTCTTTGCTCCAACCGTCGAGCATTACAATTGGTTCGCCATCCGGAACGTCGTCGCCGTTCTTATCGGGAATGAAGGAGAGTGTCCCGTCGTGAAGGATCCAAACTCCACCGAATCCCCAGGTCAAGCTGGTGAGCATGAACCCCTTGTCCCAAAACACTTTGCGAGTGTCGTGCTTGCCATCGAAATCGGTGTCCTCGAAGACGACGATTCGATCTCGCAACTTCGTTTCGTATGGTCCACCGCTGTAGGTGTAATTTTCAGCAACCCATAACCGACCTCGATCATCGAAGTCCATACAGATCGGCTGCTGAACATCGGGGTCTCCTGCAAATAGGGTCGCGTTAAAACCCGGCGGAAGCTCGATCAAGCTGACCATCTCGGCTGCTGCTGGTGGGTTCTGGCCGGCCGCTTCGGTATTGAAGATTTTGGGAAAGTCGCTCTGTGAAAAAGCTCGACCTGGCCCAAATGTCAAGGCAAAACACACACAGCACGAAAGGATTTTTGCAAAACCACCAACCCTTACGGGCATGCCGTTCGACGCAGACAAGAGATACTTCATTACTGCACGTTCTGTAAAATAATTCCGAAACTTGGAGAGGAAACTCCCTCGAATTATAGCTAACAAATTCGGAGACCGGGTTATTCGGGAAGGGTGATGGTACAATTTCGTCAAATCTGAGACGATCGCATCGACAAGGCGCATCGACAAGGCGCATCGACAAGGCGCATCGACAAGGCGAGATGCCGCTCGCCTAATGACACATGGGTAACAATCGGATTGCCCCAAACTCCTGACACTTTATTTGCTGTTGTTAGCCAATTGCTTGCTCGCCAACCTAAATCGATCGGTCACTACGTTTCGGCTTCCTGGCCTGTTTTGGTGGGGTCGCTGGTTGCCGGAATCTGCCTTGCAGCCATCGTTCTAGCGATTCTCGGAGAGAGTCATCGTCAACGTTGGCAATCCGCTCAGCAAGCTCTAGCGATCGCCGACGTGACCGCGATTGAAGCCATGCGTCGTATTGGAATTGTCGCTGCGACGACACCTGCTCTGCAACGCCCAGAATCGATAACGTCCGCGTTGCAAACGTCGATCGACGCGTTACGAAAAAATGGCGAGATCCTTTGGCTAGAATCGCCGGATTTTTTCGATGCAACCCATGCCAAGGAGCAAGTACCCGAGAGCATTGGAACCGCCTGGAGCAACGAACCCAACAACTATCAGCGACTCAAAGTGACAAAACAATTGGACCCATTGTTTGCGCCTTTGAAGCAACTCACCCTCATTCGGAGGTTTTCACCTCAAGACATCGACGGGCTGCATTTTTTCGATTGGTTGCTGGGGATCGGTTTGTGTTCCTTGAGTTGCGGTGCGGGCGTTTGGCTGACCACCTCGCGATATCGTCGACAACAGTTATTGCAGTTGCTCGCCGAGTGGGCAAAGGACAGTGATCGAGGGCTTCAAGCCAGCGACGCCTTCCCTAACACGACAACCCTCCAGTCGATCGAACCGCAGATCTCGCAAATCGTTCGAAGTGCCTCTCAATCGATGCATGCACGGCTTGAAACCGTTCAGCAGTCTGCGGAACAGTCCGCCCGCGTGATGTCGGCAATGCCGGTCGGAGTCGTTGCGTTTGACCCGTCATTAAAACTTCTATTTGTCAACCGAGCTGGTCGTGAACTACTCAAGTTATCTGAGGCGACGCAATTCGGCCAATCGCTTGTGGAAGTCGTTCGGCACCCAACCGTTGTCAGTCTCATTCAGCAAGTCTCGCTCGAGCCTCAATCGCAGGAGATTGAGTTGGAACTACCATTGAGCAAAATAACATTGCGATTGCGAGCACAGCCTCTTCAAGAGCCCCATGCTCTGCTCGAACCCACCGCTCGAAATGGTGTGTTGTTAACCATCACGGACGAAACCCGACTCAAGCAACTTGAGAACGCCCGCCGCGATTTTACGGCGAACGTTTCGCATGAACTCAAGACTCCGTTATCGGCGATCAAGGCATACGCAGAAACGCTTCTCATCGGAGCCCTGGAAGATGCAGATGCCAGTCGCAGATTTGTCGAACGGATCAGCGAGCAGGCCAATCGGCTGGACATCTTGATTCGAGATCTGCTCCATTTAACTAAGTTACAGTCCCAACCGGACAAGCCCTTGCTCAGAAACCTGCAGCTAGAAGATGTGCTCAAAACGTGCCTCGAAGAACATCGCACCATAGGCCTCTCCAAAAACGTCGCAATCGATGCTTCCGGTGTTGGCAAGAACTGCCTCGTCGAAGCGGATCTGGAGTCGCTGCGAACGGTTATTGGAAACTTGTTAAGCAACGCCGTCCGATACAACCGACCCGGTGGCTGGATCAAAGTCTCGACGCGAATGGAAACGAACTTTGTTAACTTAATTGTAGAAGACAATGGAGTCGGAATACCGCCAGAAGACCTCGATCGTATCTTCGAACGATTCTATCGTGTTGAGAAAGCCAGAAGCCAAGATCTGGGTGGGACCGGTCTCGGGTTAGCCATCGTCAAACATCTTGTTCAGGCCATCTCTGCCGACATCAAAGTTCGCAGCGTTCTCGGCCAAGGGAGCGCATTTGAACTACGACTGAAACGGTCTACTCTCGGAAACATCCGAGAACATGGCGAAGGCATGCTTCAAGCTTAGGTGTGCGAAAAGGAAACCCTTCCTCAGTTAATCGTTTGCAGTCCGCACGCGTACTGGTTAAGAGCATCGCGTCCGCCATTTCCCCTAAAAGAATCCTCAATGCAAATGCAGGTGCGGGAAATATCGCTGGACGATGAATGACGTGCCCCAACGTTCGAACAAAGGCACGGTTATCCGTCTGCTCAGGTGCGACCAAATTGGTTGCCCCTTCGCTTTTGGGATTCACGGCCAAAAAGAGAAATGCTGCCGCAGCATCGTCGACATGGATCCAACTCCAATATTGCCGACCGTCGCCAATCGGACCACCGAGCCCCAGCCGAAAAGGTAAGAGCATTTTCGCTAACGCACCTTGTTGCGGATGCAACGCGATCCCCAATCGCCCAATCGCAACACGGTTGCCTGAGCAGCGATTGAACTCCATGGCAGCAGATTCCCAGTCGCGCGCCAGTGACGCCAAAAAGTCATCGCCAAAGGGTTGGGATTCGTCAACTACTTGATCGCCTCGCTCGCCGTAACATCCAACGCCAGAGGCGCATACGAATGCTCTCGGCGGAGATTGCAATCGGCAAAGATCGCGGACCAGAGCGGTCGTCCCTGCAACGCGACTGTCCCGAATCGATTGCTTGGCCGATTGGGTCCACCGCGACGAAGCGATCCCTTTACCAGCAAGATGCACGACTGCATCAAGATTGGACATGGCGTCAAAATCGCTGAATCCGTCTGTTGGGTCCCATACGACCGACGACGAGGACAAGGGGAACAGCTCGTTCCGCGAGTCTTTGCGAAGAATGCACACTGCTTCATGCCCAAGGACGGAAATGAGGTCGACCAATCGCCGACCAATCATCCCGGTACTTCCGGTGACACCGATACGAAGCTTACGACCAAAGACATGCGGTTCGAGAAAATCCTTTAGCTTAAGATCCGCTTGAGTCGTCAAGTGACGATAGGCAAACATCGAATCAAGTTTAGACTGGACGATCGGTAGAGCCAGTTTCCCCAGCGAACCGAATTTCATCTCGAATTGTATGCGGTCGTGAAGGATTGAGCTTCTTGAATTCACGTTTTCGAAGTGATGATCGTGAACCCAACTCTGAAACGGTCCGGAGAGTTGGACGTCTTGGAAACTGTTTGGACTATCCAATTGTGTGTGTTTGGCGTGCCAACGCACAGGAACTCCGAAAATCGAGTTCCGAATGATGACTTCAGATCCTATGGCGAGCGAGTCACTGCGGCGTTCAATGCATACTTTTTCCCAGGGTGGGATGAGGCGATCGATGGCGCCGGGATTGGCGTGATACTCGAATAACTCTTTGCGATCTTGGAGGATAGCTGTGGATCGCTCGAAGAGGTGCATGGTTCAAACGTCTGGTTCTGAAAGCGGAGTCAATTCAACCATACCACGAAGCTTGTCGAGAGCACGCTTTTCCAACTGGCGAATGCGTTCTTTCGACACGCCTAGCTTATCCGCGAGTCGCTGTAGAGTCTGAATGCGGCGGTGTCCACCGAGCGAGAATCTTGCACGAATGATGAATTTCTCTCGCCGGTCCAAATCATCAAGCATGGTCGACAACTTGGAACGAAGTTCATTCCAACGCGCCTCGCTCATCGAAGATTCCTTTTGATCGTCACTGATATCTATGCCGTTTTCGTGGATGCTGCCAGTGTTTCGCTGACGTTCGGCTTGCTTCTCCATGACGCGACGATAGGAATTCCGGCGTACGACCTGGGTAGCATACGTGCTAAAACGGAAACCAAGACCAATGTCAAACTTATCAACTGCCCGCAACAATGCAATGATTCCATCGCTCAGCAAGTCATCGAATCCGTTTTGAAGATTGACAAACTTTTTCACGATAGAAATGACGAGCCGCATATTCGACTTCACGATGAAATCTCGGTACAAATCTGCGGCTTTTAACAAGCCCTCGATTCGACGAAGGTTCCAGCAATGGGGCTTTTCAATATCCAATGTCGATCGCAGTTGTTCTGCACGAAAACGAAGATAATTCATCCGATGAAACAAACTTCTTTCTTCGTCGGGCGACAGCAGCTTTGTTTCGCAAAGCCGGGCCAAATGGGACGGCAGTGCAGCCACTTTCGATACCTTGGCAGGCGATTGCTCGATTCCCGACCCAAGAAAGATATCTCCAAGAATTTCGCCTTCCGCCGAAGGTTCCGAAAAGCGTTCACTGGCAATGAACTCAACCTTTTCGGCGAGCAATCGCTTCACTTCCAAAGTTAAGTCCAACGCCGATTTCTGTTCCGGGCAAGAAAGCTGCAGGAAGTGGATGAACTGCTCTTCCACGGTTTTCTTCTTGAACGTCTTCAGCGTTTTGACGCTCGCAGATTTTGCCGACTTCGAGATTGGAGATTTCCGCTTCACCGAACCAATTACGGGTTGGCTCAGTGCCGTGGATTGCAATACTTTGGCCATAATCATCACCAATCAGATGTCCTATGAAAGGCACATCGAAATTCAGGTCGGTAGGAGTCTTTGTCTGGGCAGCTAACTCGCCCATATCGTTCAAAACGTTCAACCCGTTCATTTGTACCGAATGTTAACTGGGTGATCAAGTCGTTGTTTAAAGTTTCTCGCCAAAGTCGTCAGAATCGGAGTTGCCAACATCCCAATAAATTATCAATGATTTTATTGCTTGATTTATCAGGGGTGAGCAGCATATACTCAGCCATTGGGGCGGTTTGAACTTCGAGAGATTCAATCAGAACCTCTGTGATGAATGACCGTTTCGGACGTATTTGACTTACTTTAGGTGCATTTTGGACGAAAATTTTACCCCGAGGCAAGTTGCGACGGCGCTACAAGTCAGCGAGTCCTCAGTAAAGCGATGGTGCGACCGAGGTGTCATCCGGACGGACAGAACGGTCGGGGGGCATCGCCGAATTCCTCTCGAGTTCCTCCTGGATTTTCTTGAGAAAACGAATCGTCGCGTCGTGCAACCCTCTGCGATAGGGCTCGATCAGCCTCATGACTTAGGTCGCATCAGCGACCAAGGAGTCATGAACAAGGAAAGCTTACAGGCGACATTCGAGACTGCTTTGATTGCTGGCGACGAGTCAATCTGTCGCAAGATTTTGAGTGCTTGGTACGCCATGCACGGGGGAATTGCTACCGTCTCGGACGAACTATTAGGCCCAACATTTCGCTCCATTGGCGAAAAATGGGAGAATGGAAAAGTCGAAATCTACGAAGAGAGAAGAGCCTGCGATGTTTGCTACCGTTTACTTCACGAGCTTCGTCGACTGCTACCGGAGCCACAAGGGTTTGCTCCGCTAGCGATGGGAGGAACAGCGTCAGGGGATGGCACACAACTCCCCTCGCAAGTGATTGAAATTGTGTTCCGCGAATATGGCTGGAGGTCGATTGGCCTTGGTTCTAACCTTCCTTTTAGCACCATGCTATCCGCTGCACGCAAGCACATGCCCAAGATATTTTGGCTTAGCAGCAGTTACATCGAAAATACCGAAGTATTTCTGGACGAATATGCACGGTTCGCGAAAAGTCTGCCCAAAGGAATCATGTTGTTGGTTGGCGGGCGGGCGCTTAATGACGAGATCCGACAGAAAATGGTCTTTTCGTCCCATTGTGACACAATGTTACAGTTGTCGAATCTAGCCAAAACCCTCCAAGTCGGTTTGCGGGCTGCGGATCCGCAAATTTAGATTTTGGTTGGAAAAGAAGTCGTTCGGTGCTTCTTAAAGGCGAGCGGCGGACCACACGCCGTTCGTTCTTCAAGGCGTGCCACTCAATTTATTGGTAGATTTCAAACTGCCACTCGCATACAATCTGAGTACACAACGAGTTTTTGTCTGCTACGATGCGATAGTGACCTTTCGAACGTCCCTCGCGAGTGCGTATGACAGGTCAATTCTCCTCGATAAAAAGCTTGGATGGTTATGTCTATAGGCACAAACGAAGTCAACAGCTTTGGCACTGAGCTTCCCGAATTCAGCGAATCCGAGAAACCGGATTCACGGTTGCCACTTCCGCAACCAGTCGCTTCTATCGCCAAATCCACCGTTCCCCTTGAATTGCCACCGCTGTTAGGGCAGCCGGACGAAGGCGTAAGTCGACGAGTTGGATGGTGGGCTGCCGTACCGAGTTGGTTTGTAAGCATGGTATTGCATGTTGGAGTCATTCTCATCCTCGCTGCGTGGAACATCGAGCCGATCAAACGAGAACTGAAACTGATGTTGGTTTCGTCGGAGTCACTCAACGACGGCGAAGCACTGGAAGAGTTCGCCACAGATGAGGCAATGGCATCCGAGCTAGAATCGAGTGAGACTGAGGACACGGCATCTGCGTCCCCGGTCGTCGACTCAACTATCGCTGAAGCGCAGGTTGAAATGAATTTCGGAGACGTGGTTGCTACCAACATGCCAGCCGTGCAGATGACGAGCATGACTCAAAGCTTGATTCCCAAGAGCGGATTGTCGGCCCAAGCAAACGCAGCCATGCGAGCCGCACTGAGTAGTCGATCCAAAGAAACGAAACGGGATCTGCTCAGCAAATACGGCGGGACTTCCGACACGGAGAAGGCGGTGTCGATGGCTCTCAAATGGCTGGCCGCTCACCAAGATCCCAATACGGGAGCTTGGAGTTTAACCCACTCCATCGTTTGCAATGGGCAGTGCGACCACGCAGGTAAACGTCGCTTTAGCCAGAACGCCGCAACAGGGCTCGCACTCATGTGCTTCTTGGGAGCCGGCCAAACCCATTTGGAGGGCGAATACAAGCAGACAGTATTCAAGGGCCTTGGTTTCTTGATCAAGAACATGAAGTTTCAAAAGGGGCTTGGCTCTTGGTATGTCGGCGGTGGAGGCCAAGGATACGATGACATGTACGCGCATGGCATCGCATCGATCGCTATGTGCGAAGCATTCGGAATGACCAAAGACCCAGCACTTCTGGAAGCTGCTCAAAACGGTGTTAACTTTCTTGCCTATGCTCAAAACCCGTCCACAGGTGGTTGGCACTACGCACCACAAGGACTTGGCGACACTTCCGTGGTTGGCTGGCAAATGATGGCGTTAAAGAGCGCTGCGATGAGTGGGCTGTCCGTTGATTTGAATGTCGTTCGCAAAGCGAACTCGTTCTTGGATCAGATGTCTTGGGGCGACTACGGTAGTTTTTATCACTACGACCATCGTAGAGTCAAAGAAAACACAGGATACAATTCGAGCACAACCGCCTGTGCCGTCCTGTGCCGAATGTACTCTGGCCTTCCGAAAGATCATCCATCGATCAAGATTGCAGTCGAACGATTCAGCAATGACGGACCTAGCCCAACCAACACGTACTACAATTACTATGCAACTCAGGTCATGAAACAAGTCGGCGGACCTGAGTGGGAGAAATGGAACGTTCGAATGCGAGATAAACTCGTCGCGTCGCAGGAGAAATCCGGCCATATGGCAGGCAGTTGGTACTGGGCGGATGTGCACGGTGCCGATCCTGGCGGGCGTTTGTACATCACCTGCATGGCGACGATGATGCTGGAAGTCTATTACCGCTACATGCCGCTCTACGGAGACAAAGCTGAGGAGGATGCGTTTGCGCTGTAGTCGCGAGCTGGACGGTTTTATACCCACCAACCGCCATTGACATGCAGGGTCTGTCCTGTCACGTACGACGAAAGTTCGCTGCACAAATACAGGATTACGGATGCGATTTCTTCCGGCTCGCCAAACCGCTTCAGAGGAATCTGCGTTAACATTTGTTGGCGGGCTGTCTCAGGTATCGAAGCCCCCATGTCGGTAAGCACCACACCCGGTGCAACCGCGTTGACGTTGATTCGTCGCGATGCAAGCTCGCGGCTCAAAACCTTCGTCAACGCAATGATGCCCGCCTTTGCGGATGCGTAATTGGCTTGCCCGTAGAAACCCACTACGCCGGATATCGACGCCATATTTACAATCCGCCCTCCATCTTGGAGATAGGGAAGCGAGGATTGACAGACTCGAAAGACCGAGGAGAGATTGGTGTCCACAACACTATCCCATTCCTCGTCAGTCAGGTTTTTTATCGTGCGATCTCGCAGAATTGCCGCATTGTTAACGAGGAAGTCCATTCGTCCGAATTTCAACTGAACGGCGTCAAAAAAACTTCTCATATCATCACGGCTTCGGACGTCTGCTCGCATAACCAATGCAGACGCACCCCATTGCATCGCTACTTCGTCGGCTCTGAGGCGACTGATTCCGCTTTGATCGTCGAAGTAATTAACCGCAACCGATGCACCGGCTCGCTGCAACATTGTGGCGGTTGCTTTCCCAAGTCCCTGAATACCGCCTGTAATCACTGCCACACGCCCAGACAAATCAATCGGTATCATACTTGCACTTCTTTCTACAGAATTTGGTTGGGTTGGGTATCGCTTCCATCGAGACGAGCTCGAATGGCGTGAACTTACGTTCTCCACGTAGCTTGCGTAGGTGGTGAATCCCGGCGACCGCTGCACCACCAGAACATTGGTGAGTATATCGAATCCCCCAATCTCTCCCACGCCGCTTGCCACAGCCGACGATCCAAGCATACGTGCTACAATGCAATTTCCATTAGGCGGCCAGTTCCATGTCGAGTTCGTGAAACTTCGAACGCGAGCCTAAGCTCCCTCTTAGCCATCCACTGTGAAACTCTCCATCCTGATCGCCATCGAAAAGTACCACGATAAAAGGATCGAAGGTGTTTCGTTCGCCGAATCCAATGCCGTCCGATTGGCGGCAGTCTTGGAACAACATGATTTCACGCCCGAGGATCGCATTCTACTCATCAATGAGCAAGCGACCAAAACTGCCATCGAATCCAGGGTTCGCCGAGCAATTAAGTCCTGTCTGAACGACGACATTTTGTTCGTTTATTATGCAGGTCATTCCTTTTCGCGAAATTCGGTTAACTATTTGACTTGCACCGACAGCGATAGCCATGACCTCGACCATACGACCATTCGACTCGATTGGCTTCTCACGCAATTCCGAGAATCCGATTGCAAACAAATCGTATTCTTGATGGATTCCAGTGAGAAGCCCTTCGGTAGGATCGACACCCAAACAAATATCGACTGTCTTGACGACACCGAGCTCAAGCGATTTTTTGAAACGAGTACGAACGGCGTCTGTTTTGCTGCGTGCAAACCGAGCGAGATATCCTATGCAAGTCGAAAACTCAAAAGCGGCATTTGGGCTCATCATTTGATGGAAGGTTTTGATGGCAAGATACTGTCGGCCTTGGTCGACGGTTCGCGTTTAACGTGCTCGTTGCTCCAGGCTCATTTAACGCGAGCTATCGCTCTCACTTTGACAACCACCTTTTCAAGCAAAAAGCAACAAACTCCATGCCTTTACGGTAGTCAAGCGAATGACTTTGTTTTGATGGAATTTGCCGAAATCTTCGCAGACCGAAAAGCGACTTCAAACCCGTATTCGGGACTTATCCGAAGTGTCGCTTTTTGGGCTCACGAATCGTCAAGCGTGAAGGGGCTATCCGGATTCAAGAAGGGGTATGCGATTCCGGATCGCGTCAACATCTCTTCCCAGACGTTTGTGGCGAAACTTGCGCAGGAGCAAGTAAGTCAAGACATTGATTCCATCTTTAAGCAATTAAAGAGCGCGTTCAAATTCAAGCGTACCGAGATCCGAGTCACGGACCAAGGGGATGGGACTGGCACCATCATTACGCCTTATTTCAACTACTCGATCGGTGTCGGACAAGATGCGGAGAATCCTGCCAAAGTTGTTTGGCATCGTACCATCGATTCGATCAAGGATTCGGAACAAGTTTTCTCAGACGCGTTTGCATCCCTCTTCGAAGGCGTCTTTACGACAGTTGAATTTACGACCCAACAGCCGGTCGATTTGGATGCGATCATCGATTCGCTGGAAGCTCTCGAAGACGAACGCATTGCAATCGAATACGATCACAATGCAACACGCTGTCTTTTGAGAATTGAAGGTATTGCGGGCGAAATCCAGGTGACTCGGAGTACATTGCGAATCGTTCATCCCATGCCAGAAGCACCGCGGAATCTGCTTCGGTCGTTCCTGGCGATCCAAAATGCGTTGCTAGGTCCGGATGGCGTAAGCATGATCCCCATCGACGGCTTCAGGGGTTAATTCGGCACGATGCCAGTCGGGTCACTGCGCTGGGGCTGGGAACGAATCGATAAGGAGGTTTTGTTCTTTATGAAAATTGAAATCGTCGTAAGTTGTGAACGCTTTCGCTTTGCGTAGTTGGGCACCCGACAGTTTCGGTTCGGTTTTCTTGGATGATTGCTCTTTCTTATCTTTGCCCCGAATCATCTTTTCTGCCTTAGTAAAGGACTCGGTTTGCATGGCAAAGGTCATTCCCAGTTTCTCGGCCTGAAGGCGAATCGTATTCATTTGATTCTCGGCAATCATTCCATTGCGGTTGGCAACGTCATACTGTGAAGACAACTGATTCAGTTGGAAATCGAGATTCGTAATCGCATTGTCCGATTGACGCTTGTCATTTTGGTAGCGATTTTGAGCGATTGGATCAACGTTTCCTTTGGCATCCGGTACAGGTGGTCGCAGCAGGGATTGACTGGCTATCAATTGGTTCTTCTGCATTTGTAGGACGTTTGCATTTTGCGAAAGGGTTTTGCATTTGGCCCAGGCATTGTCCCAAGTTGACTTCGCTTGTCCGAAGTTTGACTCTAGTTTCTTTTTCGCAGCTTCTGTTTCTTCTTTCGTTTTCTCCTTTTTGGCGTCTAGTTCCGCCTGCTTTCGTTCGGAAGCTTGCCGCTCGTCTTCGCGAAGTTTTTCAAGCATTTCTTCGCCGTTCTCGACGAACATCCGGTACTCCTCCTCAATAGCTGCGCGCGCCGTTGAAAACGATTCCTGGAGAGCCTGTGGAATCTTGTCGGTCGTTGAAATCAAATCTTTAAGACTCGTCGCTTTTACGGCCGCGTCCTTGCCAGGACCGTCAAGGTATCCAACTGCCAGTCCAAGAAACCCGGCTGCGGATTCCAATTGTTCGGGTGTGACGACGGATGCAGGTGACCCTAACCCTTTCGCCAAGATCTCAAGCTCATTGATCGCAAGAAGCTTCTTGTCGAGAATCAGCAGCATTCGAGCTTTGGCAGCACGCGCCGGAACATAGTTTTTGTGCCGATTTAATAATTCGGTGGAAAATTCCTGAGCGAAGTCCCATTTTTTCCCAGCCATGGCTACCAAGGTGTAGGCAAAAACCGCCCGTGGATCGCTCTCCATCGAGGGTTTGAGGGTGACCAATTCTTTGTTAGCTTTGGCTTTCAGTTCTTTGGTATCTTGCTCTTCGCCACCGATTTCCAAGATACGTTTGGCGCTCGCGATCCAATCGGAGTTGTCGCCAACCGCCGATTTTATGGCTGATTTCGCTGCATCCTGGGCGTTAATCTCGGTAGAGCAAACGCAAATCAACCCAAAGGCCAAATAGATTTTCAGCCAGGAATACCGCATAAGAAAGATCCTAAAAAGGCTCCCAGTACACCCGTCATGGTCGTCCAACATGAAAACCATGAAACGGATTCTCGTGTCTAAATATATCTCCCTGCCATTCCAGGTTCAAGCGAATCTCAGTGCTTTACGAAAAGATGAGCCGTTGGAACGGCCTCAATTGCTTGGCAACGGCTTGATCTTAAAACTGCGAAAGGCGACCGGATCGCTGTGGCCGGCGAAACCGATGTGGCCTTTTCGATTGTCTAAGCCTTTTGGAATGGTCTCGATCTGGCTTCGATCGAAATTGTCGATATTCACATCCAGGATTTTAGTCCCATTGAGTGTGACTTTGATGTTTTGCCCACGCACCTCGATCTCTTGAAAGTTCCATTGGCCGACTGGACGCAGATATCCATGTTTAGCGCCGACGCAATGATAGAGAGAACCATGATACTGAAACGGCTTGAGCGGAGCCGTTGGGTGAGCAGCATTATAGCCATCGCTATCGATGACTTGAATTTCAAGTCCGTCGCTAGACGAATGACCATTCAATGGTGTTCGCAGCGCGATACCGTTGTTGCCTGCAGGTGGAAGTTGGAACTCCACGCGAACAATGAAGTTTTCATATTCGTCCTTGGTGAGCAAGTCGCCACCTTTTCCTTTTTTGCACACAATCGCTCCGTCTTTGATTTCGTAGTTTGCGACGGCTCCTCTCCAATCGGAAAGGTCGCGACCGTTATTCAGCTCTTTAAAGCCGTCCGCATCTCGCGCTGCTAGAAATCGGTTTGCTTCCTCCGTACCGATCTCGCGCACAAATACATTTCGCCACCGGATTTCGCTTCCGTGTGTTTGCAATTGGATCGGACCCTTGGGATAGACAGGATCTCGCATGACGCCGTTTGGTTGTTTGACAGTCTTGCTTTCTTTTTTCTCGGCTGTTGGCGCTGCATAAGCGGTATAGCCGCTCTTTTGGTTTGCAAAGAAATTCTCAAGCACTGCATCATCGACGACGCGTTGACCGTTCATCACAACCGTGACACGTTCACCAATCATGGTGATCTTGAGGCTATTCCATTCACCGAATGGCTTGTCCATTTTCTTGAGCGGATCCTTACCTGGCGCACCTTTGGAGTTATTCCAGAGACCGCCCGAACCTTTTTCGCGTCCAAGACCATTTGGATCACTTTCCGTCGGATCCCAGATTTGAACCTGCGGAATGCCTCGCAAATAAACGCCACTGTCCCCTTTTGGCAAAGCTTTATACTCGAGTTGAAGCTCAAAATCGCCGTAGTCTTTGTCGGATGTTAAATAAAGGCCAAGTCCGTCGTTGACGAGTTCTCCGTCGACCACCTTCCAGTGTGCATTGATGTGCTCACTGGTGGGTTCGCCCTTCTTGTTCAGAATACCGCCTACAATGGATTCCTTTTTGGTTTTTGCTTGGTCCTCAGGAGACATTTCCCACAACTGTTTTGGATCGCGAGTGGACCAGCCATACCAACCCGATAGATCCTTGCCATTGAACAGTGCGGTAAATCCAGGGGGCGGTGAAACTTCTTGGGCGTGCAGAGGAATCTGCAAGAAGAGGGATGCCGCAAGAAAAAACGGCGTTCGAATCGCCTTTGAGAAGCAAGAGTAAGCAATTGTCATGGTCGGTCCGAAACGTAGAGACATGATTTTGTTTGAAAAACGACGCGATGTCATTTTTCTATCCGTGTCTCATTTTAGCAACTCCCGCGACCGTTCGCATAACCTTTTTTAGCCCAGTGGTGTGAGCGTTTTTCATCTCGATGCGAGGCTATGCTGCTAAAAAGTAGCGACAACACCCAATTTGTAGCCGTGCCACTGAGGGTCGTCCAAGGTGATCGGGTTGGTTGGCGAGAAGAGTGAGGAATCGCGGCTTTGCGAAGTTGCAAGCCCAACTCCCTGGGCAATCAATCCCTGATAACCACCGTAGATGGACCAGTTTCTCGTGATGGACACCGAACCAGCCCATTCCAGGTCAAGCAACTGGGTCGTCGTCGAACCGGATAGAATTGAGACTAAGGGAGTGCCCGTGGATGGGTTTACAGCGACAGCATTTCCCGTGACTTCATTGTTGAGCGCCGCCCACTTGGCGGAACACCACATCTTGGCGTGTGCATTCGAGATGAGCACGACTTCCGTACCGATCTGCCCTCCCCCCATTGAGTTGCGAGTGCGAGATCGAACCTGCGTGGGAGGCTGAGCAATATTGTTGTTGATATTGAAATCGTCGTCCACTTCGAAGTAGCGGAAACCGGCGAGCATTCGAATGCGCCATGGAGTTCTAGCTACTAAATTCGATTCAAAGCTGCGGATAAGGCTGTTGTAATAAACTTGGTTCGTGGAAACAGGGGATGCGGGAACAGCGTTAAAAAAAAGCGGTATGACTTGAGTTGCCGTTAGGGTTTGATCAAAGGTCATATCCGAGACTTGGAAGTATCGCATTTCGACATCGATCGCTTTCGAATCGCTGAACAAATTGTAGAAATGTAATTTGGTGTCTAGACCATAGCCCGATCCACCTTGTAGCTGATCCATGTTGAGCAGTTCCGCCCCATTTTGATCCTGCACGAAGGAAAACGATTGCGGGGTAGAACGACGCATCGAGATAAACCCAATCTCTACCCCCATGATGGGCTTAAACCGAAGTGGACTCGCTAGATCGAGGGCTTCAATTGGTGAAACGACCGCATAATCGTACTGCTTTGGTCCATCCGATGTTTCGAATGCCGGGCGGTGGGGTGAGTCCTCGTTTTCCTGAGCCATACCAACGCAGGCGAGAACGCTTGAAATTCCTATGGCAATCCAGTGGTTCGCTTTCATTTTCATCACGGCAATTCTTCCATCCCTGGGCAAATTCGTCGCAATCATGGCTCGAATCGCGGGGACGCGAATTGAGTTTGGCTTAACTGTTTGGCTTATTGGCTCAACTGGGGGCAGAGGATCCATCCTCATTGCCCCTCGCTGGTGGATTTATCGGAAGCAATCGGAATTATCCTAAAGAATTGAATAATCGTCCCTACATCCATCACGACACACAGAGTTCGGGAGTGCATTTGCGATCCGGGTGCATGCTCCGGCATACCTTTGCCAGCGAAATACAAAGCTGCCAGTGAAATACAAAGCGAGACTGCCTCCTCGCCACATTGGAACCAACTCCCATGAATCCAGAATGCCTGGTCCATCGTCGGAGGCGAGCGCTTTCGCATCGCAAGACAGATTGGGCCGGGGCAGATATAATAGAATTAGTCTGAGCGGATTAATTACTCACGAATCGAACGTTTGCATGGTCGCCGTCGAACAATACTTGAAACCCGAACTTGCTTCGCAAATAAAACGCTTGGATTTGCGAGCGCAAATGGTCGTTCGCGGATTTCTACATGGCATGCACGCAAGTCCCTACCATGGATTTTCCGTTGAATTCAGCGAGCATCGACGCTATTCGCATGGAGATGATCCGAAAGACATCGATTGGCTAGCGTACGCAAAGACCGACAAGTACTACGTTAAGAAATTCGAATCGGAAACCAATGTAACCGGTTACCTAGTGATGGACCTCAGCCAGTCCATGGGTTACACCTACCGTCAACAGCTTACTAAGTTCGACTACTGCGTTTGTTTGGCCGCAGCGCTATCGTACCTGATGCTCATGCAACAGGATCCGATTGGGCTGATTACCTTCGACAAGAAAATTCGAGGCAGTATCCCTCCTCGGTCTCGACGTGGGCAATTCTCTGCCATATTGAGCCAGTTGACCAAACTCAAAACGGCTGGCGAAACGGAGCTTCGCGGCCCAATTATGCAGTTAGCTGCCATGCTGCGGCATCGTTCGCTGGTGATGCTCATGAGCGATTTACTGGCGGATGTTCAACCGACGCTCGATTCGATCCGTATGCTGCGTCATGCTGGACACGATGTGATCGTATTTCATGTGCTAGACGAGGCGGAGGTGAGCTTTCCATTCGATGGCTTGGTGCAGCTAAGCGATCCAGAAACAGGTCAATCGCTCAGTGTCAATGCAGACGACATCGGCCAGGAATATCGCGAGAACATTCGCAAGTTCCGCGAGGACTTGAAACGAGGCTTTAACGAAAGCCGCATCGACTACGTTCCGCTCGATACGAGTATGCCGTACGACAAAGCGATCACAGAATATCTGCTCAGCCGCCGCAATCGCTTTTAGACTTGGGAGTCGATGCGCGAAATGACGTTCTTGCATGCTTCACTATTGATGGGTGGTCTTGCCGCTTTAATTCCGATCGTGCTGCATATGCTTGGCCGTCGACAGCCCAAGCCGATTGTGTTTCCCGCGATCCGATTTGTCCGCCAAACAGCCATCAACGCTCAACGCGGGTGGTCCATCAAACGCTGGATCCTTCTGACCCTGCGGATCTTGTTGTTGGCCTTGCTCGCGATTGCATTTGCCTCACCTCGCGTGCAAAGCAATATGTTTGCGACTTATTTGATGATCGGACTGATCGGCATTTTGGCGCTCGTTGCGACGGCGGCGGCGTTAACTTCGTTTGGTTCGAATCGTTCGGTAGCAATGACTGCCATCACCGGTTTGATTGCGTTGGTGCTATGGGGAGTTAGTGGTGCCTGGTTGGGCATGGCCGTTTCGACCGGACAAAGTGTTCTAATGCCGACCGCTTCGGGTCCGATTTGCGCGGCGGTCGTCATCGACACCTCGCCGACCATGGGCTACCGATATCACAACGTCACGCGACTGGATGCCGCCAAAGAAATGGCTCTTTGGTTGATGGATCGATTGCCTGTCGGTAGCCAGATCGCGATTGTCAACAACGATTCAGGAGTGCGTTTAAATCAAGATCGCATATCTGCCAATCGACTTCTGGATCGAACTATTGTGGAGGGTCGGGCGGCGAACTTGCCCCAACGCATTAGCGCATCGATCGATGCTTTGCGCAAGTCCGAATTGGAGCGACGAGAGATCTATGTTCTAACCGACCTGACCACGCCTGCCTGGCGCAACGCGGAATCCTCGGATATCGCTGCCAAGCTGGCTCGCGATGAAGACGGAAAGGGTAGCGTTGGCGAAAATGTCTTGTTGCAGCTTATCGATGTAAGCGTCCCTGTTGCGGAAATTAAGAACTGGTCCCTAAGCGAATTCAAACTCAGTCAACAAACAACGACTCCAGGTTCTCAAGTGACTGTCAGTGCGGAATTGCATTCGGTCTTGGGCAGTGACAAAGCGCAAATGACGGTGGAGTTGGTGGCTGAAAATGTCGCTCGGTCACTGCAGGTCAGCGATGGCAAGGTTACCATAGCGTCCCCTCGCTTTACGGACAAACAGTTGATCGAAGTCCCAGATGGCGGATCGGTTCCATTCAAGTTTACGCTGAAGGAGCTTGTCGAAGGAACAAATCATGCCCAGCTCAAAATCTCTCGTTCCGATCCGTTGGAAGTCGATAATGTTGTTTACCTAACGATTGACGCTCGAACTCAAGGTCAAACGCTTGTGATTGCCGACAACAACGAGGATGGCAAGCAAGTATGTGCGGCGATTGATTCCGAGGCTCAAGCAAGTGCCAACAAGGACGCGACAGCAGAGGTTCGCCAGGGCGAGCAAATGGTCAAACTGGAAACAACGGCGCAATTGGCCACGTCCGATCTATCGCGTTATTCGAGCATTGTGCTCTATGATCCGACCAACATCACCGCCGATTCCGTGGATCGAGTAGCGAATTGGGTGGAACAAGGGGGTGGACTAATGATCGTGCTTGGACCGGGCTTCAAGTCTGCCGAAGAAATGATGGCTAGCCCCTTGGCTAAGTTACTGCCTGGGAAAGTCAAAAGACTGACGCGACGTGCCCGAAGCGATCCATCGACGAGCTTAATTCCATCCATGAAAACGCATCCCATTTGGAGTATTTTCGAGCAACCGGTCGAAGAGATCCCGTGGTTCAAATACACCGTTTTTCGACATTGGGACATTGAGGAACTGTCGGACAACGCCTCTGTCTTAATGCGATTTACCAATAGCGATCAGCCAGCTATGGTCGAGCAATTCGCAAAACAAGGGCGCATCCTGACGTTCTCATTGCCAAACCTTGAGCCAGCGCGTGTTTGGAGCAAGCTCTCGGACGAATGGCCTGGTTTCGCTTTGTTTCTTGGATCTGTGCGATATCTGGCGGCCTGGAACAAACAACAACTCAACTACCTAGTCGATGAGCCCGCCGTTCTCGAAAACAATGCGTTGCAGTTTCCACAAGTTTACAAGTTAGTTAATCCGATCGGAGAAGACACTCGCGTCGAGTCATCGGAGGAGTCCTTGGTTTTTTCATTTACACGCTACCCAGGTCAGTACCGTCTTCAAGGACTGCGTCCCCAAGGGCCGGTCATTCGAGGATTTAGCGTCAATGTGAACCGGCAGGATGTTTCGCTGGAACGTGTGATTCCGGCCATGCTGGACAAAGCATTGGGTAAAGATTCCTACCGAATCGCCAAGGAACGCGACGAAGTTCAATCGTCGTTGGGCGAAGGCCGTTATGGTCGCGACCTGTCGCCGTTCTTGCTGATGATATTCGTCATGATGATCATGGCCGAACAAACCATGTCCAGTCGGTTTTATGCATCCTCAAGAAAGACGGCCGCATAATGGACTGGACTCTTGAACCAATCTTCGGAAGCTACTGGATGGTTTTGGGTGCAGCCATTGGTTTGGTGGTGATTCTGTCCTTGGTGCGAGAAACGGGCAAAGTGACGCGGACGCAATCCGCAATCTTGTGGGGCTTGAGACTATTGATGTGCGTGATTGTGCTTCTGGTATTGCTCAAGCCAGGGTTCACATTTACTCGCCAGAGCACGCCGCGAGGAACCATTGCTGTCCTGATCGATGCGTCTGCCAGCATGCAGTTGCCGTCGGGCGATGGAAAGATGTCTCGATGGGAATCGGAACGATTCATTTGGGACCAGCTCTGGAACAACCGTGAAGCGTTTGGCAAGGATACCAACATTATCCCTTTTACCTACGACTCATTGCTCAAACCGATGGAAGTCGGCAACGATGGCATTCTGACGACCGTCGCGAATGCGATGCCCAACCGGCCTGAAGGTGTGACAACGGATATTGGCGGGCCTCTCAATCAATTGATGTCAGCTCCGTTTGAATCTCCGCTATCCGCAGTGATTTGGATGGGCGATGGTTCTCAAACGCACTCACCCTCTGGTGGTGATGGGCAGCAGATTGCGAGGCGGCTTGCTCAGATCGATGTGCCGATGTACATCGTCGGAGTCGGCCCAAGAAGCGACAGCGAGAACGCACAGGACCTTTCGGTAGAAGAGGTGCCGGAGCAGATGGATGTATTCACCAAGAACCCTCTCAACGTTCGCGGCATATTGCGATGCCGGGGAGTTGCCAATCGGGAACTGCCCGTCAAGTTGCTCATGCTACAGCCCGGCAAGCCACCGAGAGAGTTAGCTGTCGATCGCGTGCGTCCTACGAAATCCGATCAAGCCCTACCCTTTCGATTGCCGTTTCTTGCGCCAGGCGAACCAGGTGCCTACGAGCTTGTCGTCCGCGCGGAACCCGTTGCGGGCGAAGCGGTCGATGAGAATAACGATGCGACTGTCTTTCTCAACGTGCGCGGAGGTGGGGCTCGCATCTTGTATATCGAAGGCGAGATACGACAGGAAACGAATTTTATCAAGCGAGCGATGTCCGAGAGTCAGGATATGCAAATGGTGACCCTTTTGATAGGCAAGCCGCCGATTGAGAAATGGCCGATCGATCTTTCTCAGCAACTTTCCGATGGTGTCTACGACTGCATCGTATTGGGCGATGTCGATTACAGCGCCATCGGACCTGCGGGGGCAGCAATGATTGCAGAGCAAGTGAAAAAGGGGGCTGGTCTGGTCACTCTCGGCGGCTATTTCGCGTACGGAGCAGGCGGCTGGGACAATTCTCCGCTTCGCGAACTGCTGCCCGTAGAAATGTCCGGCTTACGTCGCCAGGAACAAAACAAACCCAAGGATTTGCAGAATCATTTGCCTGGCCCCATCCAAGTCGTTCCCATTGAAGGTGAAGAAATAGTACAGATTGAACCACCCGAGAAAAACTCGGCAACATGGGGGCAGCTCAAACCGTTGCTTGGAGCAAATCGCTGGCAGGGAATCAAAAAGACGCCCGGAACAATACTCCTGGCCGAGTCCCAGCAAAAGCAACCACTCATCGTAAGTGGAACAGCGGACAAAGGGCGCGTTGTTTCCATCGCGTTCGACTCAACCTATCTTTGGTGGAGGCAGGGTAAATCAACGGAACACAAAGCCTTTTGGCGCAAGATCCTGTATTGGTGTATGCGGCGCGAAAAGACCGAGGAAGGGATGCAATTGAGCATGCCCCAGAGGCGATTGTTCTTGCAGCAGCCGAGCGAAGTCGTCGTGACTTGGAGCGGCGGCTCGGACGCCATAGAACTCCCGAAAAATATACAGTTGCATCTTTGGAGAATGTCGGGATCGAACGAGAAAAATCCAGTGGATCAAGATCAGCATCTCGGCGAGTTTCAATTGCTTCGTCGTGATGGCCAAACGATGCGGGCTCCGTTTGCTGGCTCCAAACAAAGCGGTCGATTTGAGTGGCGTGCGAGCGTGATTGGCTCCAAGGGTCAGCAGCTTGAAGCCAAGTTGCCATTCGTCGTAATCGACCGATCCGTTGAGACAATGCAGCCGATGCCTGATTGGCAACTTCTGAGTCAGATGGCCAAATTGAATGCGACTGCTGGCGGAATGTTGGTGGCACCTGAGCAAACCGACGACATCGTCAAACAAATTCTTGAGCGGCGAAAGCAATCGACACAAACCGCAGTCGAGAATCGCCGTCTTGGCGACGGTGCCCTGGACACTTGGATCGCATTCTTGCTGCTTGCATTCGTCATGGTCGGCCAATGGGCATTGCGAAAGAAATGGAATCTACCGTAGATAGTCACAAAGTTCAGTGCCCCAAAACAGAGATCGTGCAAGCGACCGCAGTCCAGCCCGCGTACGTCCCTAGAACAACGACGCAGAATCTAATCCTTTAGATGTTATGCGACATTGGAAATGCTCTTTCAATGGAATCATTCAACGCGTTGGACCATAGCGCAAATTCGTGGCCGCCAGGGTTAACAGAGATATCGACATGCGACCCTGCGCGAGTCAGCCATTTCCCTAAACGTGCCATATAGCTTCGCATCCCGCCGGGTTCACGCGATCCTGATCGGAAATAGAAATTGACATCAGCGACACTAGACGATGGTTCAAGTTCAAAATCTGCGATGGGTCTGCCTGCAATGGAAAACGCAAATATTGCGCCATATTTTTCAGGATTTCGAATTCCCATAGAGGCGGCGAATGCTCCACCACACGAGTAACCGAATACAGCTGCTCGATCTCGGTCGTGATGGATTCCAATAGTGCTCTCCGTCCATTCCAGAAGAGTTTGCGTAAAAAACAATTCATGTTCTTCGAATCGCAGTGAATCCAGACCAACGACATATTCGGCATTCCTGTGTTCGTTAGAGCAATCTGCCCCAACAAACCAAAGTGAGTTGTTTGAGCGCGCTCGAAAGTATTCACTCGCGAATGCCTCCGTACTCTGCCCATCGGAGCAGAATAGCACGAAATCTTTGGGGTCCGCTCGATCCTTAAGCGAGCAAATTGTGATCCCTCGGTAAGATTCGCCGATTTTAATTTTTGCTCGTTGCGTAAGCATCATTTCTTAAGTCGCATCACGACGGCGTTAACCGAGTCGCGGAAGTCGATGTTCCACCGCCAAGTCGCCCGGTTCCGCGACTTCGGTTCATCGCTTGGTTCGCGGCGAATCTAGGATGGCGTCTATAGTTTCGGAGGCCTGCCTCGCGTCGAGAACAGCGTAGATATCGACGCGATCGTCGGCCAGCGTGTAGTAAATCGAAAACGGGAAACGCTTCGAAAGAGACCGCTGGAAGCCACGGTAGGTTTCATGGATGCCAGCATAGATCCGCAAAGATTCGATGTCTGCGGTGAGGCAGTCATTGAAGTAAGAGCCAAGACCAGACTGTTGTGATTCGTAAAAATCAGCAGCGATCTCAAGATCTCTTTCGGCCTCGGGCAGAAGCCGTATTTTCATTTGAATCGATTCCTTAGACGCTCCTTGGCAGCATCCCAATCAACGAATTCTGTCCGACCTTCCTTGACGGCAGCTAGTCGGGCAGCCAGCACATCTCCGTGCCACTCAGGTGGCGCCACATTCGATGGCCGCTTCGAGAGGTCTTCCCAAAGACGTTCCATCAACAGGAGCTTTTCAGCTACAGTAAACGATTCGATCGGAATTGTTGTCACGTTGTTCATGGCTATATCGTACACCCAACCGAGAAAACTTGCAAAATGGTGCTCCGCCTCGAAACGTCCAAATTCAGCCAGTGCGAGTAGGAGACTCAACGCAAGTCAAAACGGATGCTGTTCAATAAATGTGATCCATTTGTCTTCGCCAATGCTGATATCGTCGCGATTCGGTTTTGACATGACATTCACGTACGGACGTCGAGACGGCTAATAGCGGGCATGCTTGAGTGGGCGAACGCCCGCGATCACCGAGGACGAGGAGCGACGTCACCACGAGCAACCGAGCCGACCGAGTCCGTCGGTGCATCGTCTTGTTCTCGCTCCGATGGCCATGTCCGCGAACGGTACAGTGGACATGTCACCGCAGGACGATCTCGGCGATCCACTCCACATCGCTTACCAGCGTACCGGATGCAACATACGTCTGCAACAATCCG
>JAIPFP010000183.1 GCA_021736575.1 Pirellula sp.
ACATGGATGTTGAAGATAAACGCTTTGTCGTTTTTGGCCCGGAACCAATGCACATTGTCCTTGAGATCGGTGACCGTTGAGTACTCGCCAGGTCCAAAGGAACGATCGATCGTTGGCGCGATGATCAAATGTTCCTTTTCGTCTTCCAATCGATCGTAGTGTCTTCCGTGGAAATCGCCTTGAAGTATCAAAAATGCCGTTGCCATGTTATCGTGTCCGTGCGGCACAACCGATCGATCTTGGTTGAGTGCAAAGACTTGATGGCCAAAAACAAGTTCGGTTGGAAGACCTTCCACTTTCGGCAAGTTCGCATGGAGGCTGATTTCCCCTCGATCGACTGCTTTCACATTTCGTGTAAGCTTTTCGAAGTCGATGAACTTTAGCATTTCAGGCAGATCAACCATGGCGAAGAGTTGTTCGACTTTTTTTTGCCAATCAAGTTGACCTAGTTTTTTTGCCTTGAGGTCAAGGCTCATTTCATTAAGCTCTCTGAGCCACTTGGCGGCAACAGGCTTTAGCTCTTGGCCAAACGCATCTCCCGTAAAAAGGGTATCGAGGAGCGACCAAGTCAGCAACGAGCCAAGCGTTTGCTGATGGAAATTGCGGCGACTAATGGACATCAATTCATAAGCCTTAAAAAAATGGAAATTGGCTAACTGACTGGCGCAACATTGAAGTGGAGAACGCCGAAAAACCGTATTGGCGACGCCGTCAATTATCGTACACGAAAACGGATGTCGAATGGCTTCCGCACAAGATTGGAAGCGAAGTCTTTCCACATCGGGCACTTTTTTATAAAAAAGGTGCAAACATTTTTGCGCTTTCTCCGTCAGCCCCCTACCCTTTAGGCCGATCAAAGCGAACACTTGAACATCCTCTCGTCGGTAAATCCGGAACTCCAGAACGAAGTGACTACGCTTGTTTGAGACCGGTGTTATACTTGGCAAAGAGGCTCGTCGAGTATCCTGACCATTTTACCCAAACGGGAGCCCCGCAGATGTCGCACCGACCTAAACCGTCCAAGAAAGATTTAAGAAAGGTCGAAATGAGTTCGTATAAGGGCCTAGACGGCATTTTGCATGATTGGGAATTTGACCCGCATTCTTTGTCGGTCCGATTGGTTAAAGGGGATGACGCTCGTGATGTCATCCAAATGCGGGTTGACCTCGGCGTTTTGCAGATGGAAACTCAGGGGCGACCGGACGGCTTGACTCCAGACGGTTTTGCCACCTTTCTGGACAGTATGTTGCACATCGAAAAACAAGACGAAGATTTCGTGATGAGCGACGCTCAGTGCTTTGAGGCGGATCGCGAATTCGTCCAATTCTATCACCGCCGTATTTCCTGGCTTCGTTTGCAACATTACCATCGAGCGGTTGAAGATGCCGATCATACGCTTGCGTTGATGGACGTTTGCAGAGACCACTCTCCAGAAGAAGAGTGGACGATGAGCCACGAACAGTACCGACCCTTTGTTTTGTTCCACCGCACACAAGCGGCTGCACTGGCAGCCCTCGACGATTCGGACGCAAATGAAGCTGTTTCGCAAATCAACCAAGGTTTGCAGATGATGCGTTCCGTTTTCGAGGAGCATGAAGCAGAGGAAGAGTTCGATCAAGATGAAATGGTTTTGCAACTTATCAAGTTACGGGACTCGCTCAAGGATGAGTACATTGGTCCAACACTCCAAGAGCGACTCGCAGAAGCGGTTCAAACAGAACAATACGAGCTCGCGGCTAAACTCAGAGACGAGCTAGCGCGACGCCAAGAGAACTGAATTGCCATCCTGGGATCTTTTTGCATCTGAGAAAAGTGTCGCTATTTTGAAAAATTGGTTTCTTCTCGCAGGCGTCCTGATAGGGTTGATTCCCGCTTCCACATTGCTCGGCGTAGAGGCAACTAGGACGTTTAGGGTCACCTCTACAGGAAACACGGAAGCAAGTGGGCGTTTGATCGTCTTCTTGATTTCAGAGAGCTCTTCCAAACTCAAAGGTTCCAAGCCAGTTGATGGCCCCTTCTGGAATGATCCGCAGCCGCTCTTTGGTACAGATGCGACTCTTGCACCGGGCAAATCGATCACTATAGACGATCTTTCGGACTGCTTTCCAATTCGCCCTAGCCAACTTCCACCTGGACGTTATCGAGCTCAAGCACGCCTCGACAGGTTACGAGCAAACAGTAGTTGGAAACGCGAACCTACCAATCTGTCTTCCGAAGTCGTGAGTTTTGAGGTCAAGAAATCTGCTGAACCACAAGTCATTGAATTGGTGCTCAACCAAGTCGTCGGTGAAAAGCCGCTCAAGCAAGTCGACGGAGTTGAATGGTTTGCAGTGCGATCCGAGCTACTCTCGACGTTTCGTGGATCGGAAGTCATGCTGCGAGCCGGAGTCGTATTCCCAAAGAACTACAACGCCTCCAAGAAGTATCCTGTCATTTTCGAAGTTCCCGGCTTCGGTGGCGACCACACCGAAGCGGCCTCGCGAGCGGCACCATCCAGGAGTGCGGATTCGATCGCACTTGCCCAAGCGTCGTTTCGAATCGTGCTCGACCCAGAAGGTCCAAATGGCCACACCCTATTTGCGGATTCAGCCAACAATGGACCATGCGGCCAGGCCCTGACCCAAGAGTTGATACCCAGCTTAGAAGCCAAGTATCCGATGATCGGCCAAGCGACCGCTCGCGTGTTAAAAGGGCACTCATCGGGTGGCTGGTCGACACTATGGCTCGCGACGCAATATCCAAAAACGTTTGGTGCAACTTGGTCGAGCGCTCCGGATCCAGTCGACTTTCGACGATTTCAGAAAGTGAATATCTACGCGCAACCCAATTTTTACTTGGACGCGGACGGGAAAGACCTGCCTAGCTTGCGAAGTAAAGACCAAGTGCAAATGACGATTCGCCAAGAGTCTCGGGGCGAGGATGTTTTAGGCCCTGATAACACTTCGGCTCAACAATGGGACTCGTGGTTCGCTGCCTTTGGACCGAGAAACGCGGCTGGCAATCCTACGGCATTGTTTGATCCTGAAACGGGAACGATCGATCGCCAAGTGGTAGAGAATTACCGCCAATTCGACCTGCGAGAGATTGTCCGAAAGTCTCCGGAGACCTACCTGCCAATCTTTCGAAACAACATTCGATTGATCTGCGGAACGGAGGACAGTTTTTACCTCAACGAAGCAGTCGCGTTGTTGGACTCGGAACTTCAACAACTTGGACGTCAGCCATCGGACAAAGGGTATGTGAAATTGGTTCCGGGAGATCATGGATCGGTCTTTTCGAGCCAAGCCATGCAAGCCATCCCGGGGGAAATCCTCGGGCACTTCAAGGCGTTTGGACACGCAGTCGACTCAACTCCCTAACTCCCCTTGAATCGCTACAAAGTAGCAGGCACACTCCGAGTGCCGTAGCAAAGTAGCAGGCACGCTGCGAGTGCCGTAGCAAAGTAGCAGGCACGCTCCGAGTGCCGTAGCCCCAAAAACGAGAGATTTCTTCATTGCGGACGGCACATGGAATGTGCTTGCTACCATAAAAGCAATCCTTCTCTAACTCAAAGATTTTATGAACGATCACGACGCCATCCGATGCTCGCTCGACTTTGATTAGGGTTTGTTAATCGGCCTCGCTATCAAGCTCTGCTTCCCGTCTGCAGTAGCACAGGCTGCTAGCCTGTGATTTCTAGCTTGACAGGCTGGCAGCCTATCCGACGAACAGCTTGAGCATTCCCTACTTCATTGGAACAACCTGCAGTTCCTGCAACGCGGTGTTTTCGGCGTGATCGATTGTCACAGGTGAGACCGCCCAGACGAGCCATCGGTAACCGCCCAACGGCTTGCCACCGCTGCCGCGAATGCTGGTTGCCTCGAACGTACCTGGCTGTCCCTCACGAGTATCGACTGCGATGATCGGTGTGAAGAACTCTGGATCGTCGACGGACCAACCGGGGTCCACTTCGGCTTTGCTGCCGTAGAGTACGAAGTTCTGTCGAGCTCGAGTTGAGAGAGCCGAGAACGTATTGATCTGGGCGATGTTCTGCACCGAAGCCAAGTCGAGTTTAAACATGCCTGTTTCGACGCCGTTTGCAAAGACTGGACCATAGCTGTTGGCAACCTTACCATCGGTGAGGCTTTCGATAGGATCGTTGTTGGTAGACGCCCCACCGACCATCACTTTCACCGGCAAGACGGCCGAGGATGGCAGCACGGTAACCGTTTGGAAGTTTGCGGTATCTGCCGCCTCGACGACGACGTAAAGATCGTCTTCTACGATTACCTTCATTTGTTTCTGAAGTCGGGTGATAGTGAGTATCAACCCTTTCCCGGCAGCAAGGTCTCGTAGTTTGTGCAAGTCCTTGATCGTTCGGACTGGCTGTTCATTGCAACGGACGATGACATCGTCCTTCCGGAGGCCGGCTTTGGCAGCAGGGCTGGCGTCGGGCACATTCAGGAAAAGGACTCCCGATTCCTCTTGTAAGCCAAAAGCCGAGCGATCGCCCAAACCGGAGATGTTGCGAATCTTGGCTTGCCAGGCATAACTAAACTGTTTGGTCTGTGACGGATTTTTGGCGGCGCGGCGGGGGGAAGCCGCGTTGGAGATCGCGGGAGTGCGGGCAATTGCTTTCAATGTCGGCTTCTTGACACCGAATTGATCCATCGCGAAATTCACAAAGCCGAGCCCCAATGCGAGTGAGCCTTGCTTGACTCGAAAGTCCCCTTTGTCTGCATCGACGAACTGCGCGTCGGCGACAATTGAATGCTCGTCGCGTTGGGACTGTCCGGCGAGTTTCATTGCGGGTTCCGGCTCCGGTACGCCCGCCCGATGCGACAGGTTGTAATCCATCTCCTTGCCCCAAGGTGTTTTAGGCATACCACCTGCGGGCAAGTATCGATCCTCCCAAAGGATGTTGCGGCGAACCACATCCTGGCTATGCTTGTACCAAACATGCGGGTGGAAGCCATTGATCAGAACATTGTTTTCCACGACTCGATAGAAGCCCTCGCGATTCTTTAGTCCACCGTGGAGGCAGAGATTGTTGTAGATGTGATAGTTGCTCGACCCGTCATCCAAGTCGATATCCCAGCCGTGATCGCAGCGCCAGCGGCTGTTTCGAATAACGGTTGTGTTGACAGCATCCAACGTCACCAACTCCTTGTTCGCTTCCCAAACTCGGTCGTCGTTCAAGTCGAGACCGTCGAGAGACCAGTAGCGATCGCGGCCCCATGAGTTGAACGAACCATGGTCGCCGGTTTCTTTGACGGTGTCGAAGACATCGCAATACTCAATAATATGGCCACCCCAGCAACCATCGCCAATATTGATCCCGGACCGCGGCGTGTCATAGATTGAACAATGGCCAATCGTGATCCGCTGCGCCATATCCAGCGTCACGCCAGCCGTTTGCTTCTCGACTTGCCCGATATCGTGAATCAAGCAGTCGTAAACCATACAATCGGACGGGTAGTTCGAGGTCTTGGGACCGGGGGTCTTGTCGATGTTGGCAAGGTTCTGCCGCTGCCCATATTCGAAGAGAGGATTGCGGACGGATTCTGGATCGCCGATGAAAGCCACGCCGCTACCGCCGGCCTCCGCGATGTGACAACCTCGCACTGCAAACCTACGATTGTAGTTGTTCACAAACACGGCGTTACCTCCTACTCTCTCAATCAAACAGTCCTCGATCGTGCAGTCCTCAGAGCCGGTAACGAATAGTGCGCCCCCTCGATAGATCGTCCAATCACTGCGCAATAACGGTTCTTTGGTGTCCATGAACGTTCGGGATGTATGTCGAAAGATGAGCCCTTTCAAACTTACGAACTTGACCGGTGAACCCTCGGTGCTGCGAAATTCCACGAGATGCTTTAGGCGGACAGCTTCCAAAGTCGCTTTGTCCAGATCTACGCCTGCGGGTGGATAAAAATACAGGACGTTGCTTTTCGAATCCAAGAACCATTCGCCCGCAGCGTCGAGTTCCTCGAAGATGTTCTCGACGAATCGACGGTCATTCATGCTACTTTGTCGGTTGTTCTGCCAACCCCCTTCGTAGGTAATCTTGTTGTCCGATCCCTTGCCGGTAATGAGGTAATGCATGCCGCCCCACTCTCCACGGTGCAGGGCATGGATAAACCCACCGGTTGGAGACCTCCAGTTGGCCGCTCGTTCTGGGCTGAAGGCATCTTTTGCCCATCCGTTAAACGCAACCTCATCGGGGTTAAAATTAGGGTACCGCGCCATCGGTTGGCGTTCGCCATTGATGAAGAGCTGGTCGGTGAAGAAGCCATCGGGCACCTTGCACTGCATGATCCCATTTTTGTAGGGCTTCCAATCCAGGCCCATCAGTCGAACACCGCCACTGATCACGGACTTTTCATTCCCGTAAGCCTGATAGGTGACCGGCGTTGACTTCGTGCCCGAATCTTCAGCAGTCAAGACCAAGGTCTCTGGCAGGTAATAGTTCCCGGACCTGACGAAGACGTTCACGGCTTCACGCCCAGCTAACGTGCGAGCTTCCTTTTGAGCGCGCTGCAAGGTTGCAAAGGGTTTGTTCAAGTCCCCGGGATTGGCGTCGTTGCCGTCGGTTGCCACATAGAAATCGCCAGCATTCGCGTAAGAACACACGGTCATTACCGCAAGAATCAATACCTGGTTTTTCGTCATCTGCATTCTTCTTCGTAGTATTTTTCGTAGTGTTTATTGAATTAAATTCGACCTACATGGCATTGCGCGCATGCCATCTGGCTTTATGCCAGTGGTAATTGACCTTCGCCCTAGCGTGAAGGCAACGATCCTCTGGGATAAACCCAGGGGCATTCAATGCATGCCATCTGGCTTTACGCCAGTGGTAATTGACCTTCGCCCTAGCGTGAAGGTAATGATCCCCAGGGATAAACCCAGGGGTGCTACGAGAATATCTCCTGCTACCGCTTGCCTTAAAGCCCAAATGGATCCGGTGGAGGACCTGGATTCGATAGTGGAACTGGGGCTAGCGTAGGATCTGAACCGGATGTGATCGCGTTGATGGCTCGAACCTGTTGCATTGCTGTGCGTTCTGTCAACAAAGTCGTTTCGGACTGGAAAATCAAATTCTTGGAAAACATCGGAACCATCCAGAGATTTTTTTCCGCTGGGAAAGTTACTTTGACACTGACCGTACCGGTCGTTTCGAGCATTGGGTCAGGTGAAACGGTGAGGCTTGCCCCTGTAACACCCATCACGCTCAGAATCGCGTTCGCCTTCGCCTTGGCTTCTTCCACCGTTGCACCTGGGACAATGACGTGACGAGCTGCTTCGTACGATGCATTTTCCGCTAAGTGTCGAAGCAAGTTTATTCGAGCAAATTCAATCCCCGATAGAAACAACAACAACATAATCGGCAGGACTATCGCAAATTCAACGCAGTGCGATCCCTTGCGAAGTTTTGACATTTCGACTTTCTGTTGTAGTCGTTTGGCATGGGGCATAGAGATCACTCAACTTATTAACTAGCGTGAAATCAAAATCGGCAATTGACGTGCAATATCTTGGAATATCTGCTTTAGAGCGGATGCGTTGGATGCATGGTAGTGTTTGCCGCGGCCTACGGCAGCAACTTGTTTCATGGTCGCTTGATCGGCTTCGTCCGAAAACGTGATTGTAAAGATCATGATGTCATAAGCTGTGGCCAATTTCGCGCCGCCGACTGGGTCGCTTTTAGTGGTGTCGATGCCATCGGTCAATACGATCATGACCTTGGTTGCGAATAGCCGAGAGTTGGTCATAGATGCTTCAACTCCGCGGGCGATCCCTCCTGCGATGTTGGTGCTACCCAAGTTACAATGATTCGTGTAGAGATCGAGTGCAGTCCCGATTTTTAAGTAATTTTTAGTCAACGTTTGATCGAGAATGCTTTCATGATTGTAGGTGGTCAATGCGATGAGTGCGTCGGCGGGAGAATTGTTCATCTCAGTAAGAAAGACGTTTACAGCCGCCACCGCATCGCGCCATCGACTCGGATTCGGAGCGACGTCACCAAAGGCCCAACCTATCGGAGCTGCCTTTGGAATCGGCGGATAAACTGCGGGCTCATTCGATGCATACGCCATCGAACCCGAGCGGTCTATCACCAAAGAAATGTCCAGTTCGATTTGATTAGCACGAGAAGTCTGGGAAGCGTTAATCGTAGGGGACGAAAAGAAGAGCGGCAGCGGAAGCTTAATCGGTCCGCTGAGGGAGCCAGAGTCGCGTCGTGCTGTCAACTCAACTGCGTTTTGATTTTTGCCATTGGCTAAAAATTTGTATCGGCTCGCAAGAACAACGCGAGACGATTCACCGAATACGATGTCCGTGTCGCTCAACAGCAATGGACTTCCACCCACCGTGTTGCGATTTGTGGCGTCCCTTGCTGCGGCAATCGCACTCGTTTGGCTTTTGGTTGTTGCGAACTCTCTACTGGCTGCTCGCGATGCCGCATCCGCTGCGATGGTCATCTCCGTTCGATTGAGTTGCAGATAGGCAATGTTGATTGCAAATGCTGCTAGGGTCAAAAGCACCGGCAGCATGATCGCGAATAAGGGTACGATTGCACCCGAACGACAATCGCGAGCTCTTGGTTTTGATGCGAAACCGATTCTGTTCGCTTTCATCATTCTTAGTATTCCTTCATCATTTCGACGTTCCCCGTCAGCGTTCGCGAACTGTAAAAACCGCCCGCAATAACGGAGTTGCTGCTGCAAGGAACGGAAACGGACACGCGAATAAATGTTCCATAGGGGGCAGACTGAAAGTCGCTCGGAGTAACGCTTATGCTTGAGTTTTGAATGTGTCGTGGCGTCAAGATCTGTTTCGCTGCACTTTCGATATTCAAGGATGTCGTCGTCGGCACAATGGCAACGCGTGCTCCTTCGTATGCAGCCATTTCTAGAGACTGCTGCAAAAAGATCATCGTGCAAGTCTCGATTGAGCCGAGCAAGATCAGAACGAAGACCGGCAGCACGATCGCGAATTCAACTGCGGCCGCTCCCTGCTTGTTTTGTTGCAATAGACCCTTCATGTCAGTAATACTCCTCCAAAAGACTTCAAGACATGCAACGCATGGTCTGCGACCCTCGCGTTGATTTCCAATATTCCACCTTAGCTTGAAAAGGGAGAGGAATCCTATTTTAGATTGAATTTTTCCTGGATACGATGCAAGCCCAGGCGTTACAATCCGATTTGTTTCAAGAAATAGGGCATGAACCGCACGAGGTCACGAAATGCAGATTCCGATTGTATGATCTATGACTTCCATGCGTTTGAACTTAAGGAAGCAAACTCAATCTTGTGGTGTCTGTTACGCTTATTTACTTTCACGACCGCACTGGTCGCCGCTTGCCCTTGCGCCTTTCCGCAGGACTCGGATCTAGATTTAAAGAACTACGATCCTGACAAGTTAACCTTCGTACGCATCATGTACGACAGCGTCGGCGGTAATGGCGAAGCGTTTTACCGCGGAGATGCGGGCTGGATACCGAGATGGGCGACCGATCATCCGGTGGCAGCAAAGAATCTCACCTTCCGGCTGAATCAATTGACTACGATCCAAGCCAATCAAGGCACGTTGCTATTGCGACTTACCGACGAAAGACTCTTCCAACATCCGTTTGTTTTCATGAGCGATCCCGGCTGGCAAGTGCTCACGAGATCCGAACAAAAGGCATTGAAGAAATACCTGGACAACGGCGGTTTTTTGTGGGCTGACGATTTTTGGGGACAGGCAGAGTGGGACAACTTCGAAAACAACATGAAGAGTGTGGCTCCGAAATGGAAATGGTTCGACATCCCCAACGATCATCCCATCCTATCGACAGTCTATCCACTCAAAAAATGCCCGCAGGTCACCGCGATTCAATTCTATCGACACAACGGAGTTAGTTACGACCCAGCTTGGATTCACAAACGCCCTAACGGTGGCGACGACGATATGGCTCAAGTTCATTTTCGAGGTCTGTCGGATGATAACGGTCGCTTGGTCGCAGTCGCAACGCACAACACCGACATCGCGGACGGATGGGAACGCGAAGGCGATGACGAAGAGTTCTTTCAACGCTTCTCGATTGATGCTTATGCGCTGGCCATCAACATTTTGTCCTATGTTATGTCTCACTGATCGGGTTGCAGCATAGTCGCAAACTCAATTTTGAATCTCGATCTCAAACAGTTTCGGCCAATTCTTGCCGGTGACGTAGATCTTTTTGGACTCAGTGTCATACGCGATTCCGTTTAGGACTGCTTCTCGATCGCGGGTCGCTTGAGGAATAAGTTTGCTCAGGTCGACCCAACCCAGGACTTGTCCGTCGATTGGGGAAATTCGAGCGACTCGGTCCTCGTACCAAACGTTGGCCCAAATTTCGTCGTTGATGAATTCGAGTTCGTTTAGCGACTTGATTCGATTCTTCGCTAGGTCGCGGACTTGGATCTGGCGGACTACCTTGAACGTGACTGGATCCAGAAATCGAATGAATGGGGTACCGTCGCTGAGAATAAGTTGCTTACCATTGTTCGTAAGCCCCCACCCTTCGCCCGTGAATCGGAACGTCGATTCGAGTCGCATTGTTTTTAGATCGTAAACTAGGCCGATGTTGTTCTGCCACGTTAGTTGATAGATCTTACCATCGAGAATGGTGATTCCTTCACCGAAGAAGCGATCGTCCAAAGGAACGCTTGCTTCGACTTTGCCGGTTTTGAAATCCACTTTTCGCAAAGCGGATACACCTTTCTGACCGGTTCCTTCGTACATCTGCCCTTTTTCGATCGCTAATCCTTGAGTGAATGCGTTTTGATCATGTGGGTACTCAGCAACAATTTTCACTGTCCACACGGGCAAAGAGGATAATTGTCGTGGCGAGCAAGCAGCTACGCACACGAAACCAACGATAAGGAACGGGCAAAAGGCGACATTCAGACTTTTGTTGATAGAACGATCCTTAGTCAACATCTTCCCAATTATTTTCGTTTGCTTGTTCCTCGAAGTCCTTGGCAACAACGAACGCTTCTTCTGCATCCTCGGCTCGCTTTTTCTTTTTGGGTTTCGTTGCCTTAGGAGTTTCCTCCCAACTATCATCCCGTCGAATCTTGTTTCCTCTGCCTTTGCTCGGCTTCTCCTCTGCGCCGTCGGTCCCGGCCCGCATCTCGTCCCATTGAGCCAATGTAATCACAACATCCCGAGCTTGGGAACCATTGTATTGACCCACGATCCCGTCCTCCGACATGAAATCGATTAAACGGGCAGCACGGCCATAGCCAATCCCCAACGCCCGCTGCAACAAGGAGCAGCTCCCGCGACCTTCGCGAACGACAATATCTACGGCTGCTTCGTACAGATCGTCGCGTTTTTTGAACGTACCTGGCTTCACAGGCTCCTCGTTGTCCTTGGCGGCTTTGAGCTGAACCAACTCTTGCACAAAATTTTGCTCGCCCATGCTGCAATGATCGACAACGGCGTTGATTTCGTCGTCGCTCAAATAAGTTCCTTGCCCACGTACCAACGCACTCGTACCCGGCCATAGGAACAGCATGTCCCCGTTACCGAGCAATTTGTCTGCTCCCATCTCGTCCAAAACAACCCGCGAGTCTGTACGACTAGCTACTTGGAAACTAATTCTGGCTGGAAGATTACTTTTGATCAATCCGGTGATCACATCAACGGTTGGTTTTTGTGTCGCCAAGATCAAGTGAATTCCAACAGCCCGGCTTTTGGCTGCAAGTCGAATGATGTGTGTTTCAACTTCCTTGCCCGAGGTAAGCATCAAGTCAGCCATCTCGTCGACCACAATCACAATAAACGGTAAGTGATCCGGGATCAGCTCGGCTTCCTCATCATTCTCAGGCTTGAGTCGATCCAATAACTCCTCACGGCCCAGTTGGTTGTAATTGGTCAAATGCCGTACGCCCGCCCGAGCCAGCAATTCATAACGTTCCTGCATCTTGTCGACCGCCCATGCCAAAATCGCTTCGGCTTTGCGCATGTCGATAACGACTGGGTGCATCAAGTGAGGAAGCCTGGCGTAGCAGCTCAGTTCGACCATCTTCGGGTCGATCATCAACATCCGCACTTCATCCGGTCGCCTAGTCATCAGGATGGACGAGATGATCGAGTTCAAGCAAACGCTTTTGCCGGTACCGGTTCGCCCCGCGATGAGCAAGTGCGGTAAGCTTGCAAGATCCACGGTGAGGGCTTTACCCGATACGTCTTTTCCGAGGAACAACGGTATTTTTTGCTTGCGAACCTGAGGCCCGCTCTCTTCGATAACTTCTCGCATCCGAACAATTTGCCGATGTTCGTTGGGCACTTCGATACCAACGCTATTTTTACCCGGAATGGGAGCCACAATTCGAACGCTGGGTACTCGAAGGGCGATGGCGAGATCATCGGCCAAGCCTGTGATCTTGCTCAATCGCAAGCCGGCTTCGAGCTCGATTTCATATTGCGCGATCACGGGCCCGGTTTCGATTTCTACAACCCGAATGTTGAACCCAAATTTGGCAAACGTTTGTTCGAGGACTTTGGCTTTTTTCTTGACTTCTTCGGTCTGCTCGTCGTAGGAAATCTCATCGGACTCCGACAATAGATCGAGGCCTGGCAACA
>JAIPFP010000184.1 GCA_021736575.1 Pirellula sp.
AATCTCGGAGGTAATTGGGTTGGATTGTTCCGTGGTCAGATGTTGCATGAATTGTCTCCAAGCGAGTTAACTGTCCACCGTGCGAGCATATTTTTACAAAAAATTCTAGGTGTTTTCGCTGTGTTTGTCCATTCCGTCGCGTTCGCAGAGTTTCGAGAACTCGAAAGAGTTAATGGGGTACAAGATCACCTTGCAGGTCGATGATCGAATCTGGAGTCACAGTAAATTTAACAAAGCAGTACGCGGTGAATCCCTGAGTTCTTGCTATGCCTCCAAAACCGAACCGAGAAAGCAGCATTAACAATTACTTAACATTTCCTACGCTGTTTCTTAACAAGGCGGATCATACTATGTCCGGAGTTCGGTCTCAGCATGTTGGCTGCGACGACATCCTCTCGTCTTAATCTATAGGAATTTGCAATGACGAAGTTGCTTTTTCGCGTGAAGCCGATGCGGCCTCGCGGCTTTACGTTGGTTGAACTTTTGGTGGTTATAGCCATCATTGGCATCTTGGTTGGACTACTTTTGCCAGCCGTACAAGCAGCTCGCGAAGCTGCACGACGCATGCAGTGCAGCAACAATCTCAAGCAGATTGGTCTGGCTGTACATAATTTTGAATCTGCAACCAAAAAGCTGCCCGCCAGCGGGCAATGTGGATCCACGGGGAGCACAACAACTCCCTACATGATTCACTCGACGCCAACTCAATTGCTCCCTTACTTGGAGCTAACGAATGTCTACAACCTGCTCGATCACTCCTCCATTCCCTTTCCGTTGTACAACGGTGTCCTCCAAAGTAACGGTCACTACCTGACCTCCACGGGTTGCTTGTTGCATGCAAAAGCCAAGGGCCGCGCCTATGACGATCCCGCATTTCCTAATGGACAAATTGCAGCCCGGACGAAGATCCCAGCGTTTGTATGCCCTTCGGCGCCTATTGCAAATGAAAGTCGGGATCCAGTTCATAATTACGGTGGTTTTGACTACATGTTTGTCGACTTGTCGGACATCGATACGCGTGTAGGGTCGGCAACCTATGGCCAACGAACGCTTCCAACGGGTGGGCCCAATTGGTTGACACAAGTCGTTGCAGGAATGCTGGATTGCAACGGCGGCGGATTCGCTAGGGTTAGCGACGGTACGTCCAACACACTGCTTTGTATAGAAGACGCGAGCCGCGCTCACCCCAACGTAGCGAATTTTGGCGCAGTTTCAAATCGAAACACTCCCGTTTCCGGGCCTGCGGACCCGATGGGTGGGAACTTGCGACGTGTTTTTGCATGGATTGACGCCGATGCTGCCACCAACGGATTCTCTGGACCAAACAATGCACTCAGCCCAGGTTCGAGGCAAGCCAAGATCAACCAATACAGTACCCCCATCGGTGGGCCAGCAGAATGTCGCTGGAGCGTGAATAACTGCGGCCCCAATGACGAACCATTTGCGTTTCACACGGGCGGAGCGAACGCGGTTATGGGTGATGGATCCGTGCGATTTATGTCCGCCAGCACGGAAGTATCGATCTTGAAGTTTATGGTGGGTGCTGCCGATGGTACTGTTCCGGTGAGCAACGAGTAGTTTTTAGGAGTCAGAATGAGATATTTGTTGATTGCATTGATGGTGGTTTTTGTCGGTTGTTCGTCCGCCGCACCGAAGATGGGAGCATCCACGGAACTAAAGGGAAACGTCACGAAGGCCGGAAAGCCAGTCGGAGATGTCCTGTTGACCTTGCAACCGATGGGAGATGGTCACGTTGTACCTTTGACAGTGGCTGCGGATGGTACGTTCAAAGGTGAAGTGGTTCCTGGGAAGTATGCATATTACATCGGGAAATCCGCTTCTAAAGCGTCTGAACAAGCGATCAAACAAGTGGATCCAAAGTACTACGAGGGAAACTTGACTCGAACCGTTACGGTCGAATCGGGAAAAGATCTTGTCATCGCTTTGGATTAGCCAAATCCAATAGTTGATGTTTGAGCAAAAAATGAAGCGGGCGTTTTCAATGGAAGACGTCCGCTTTTTTATGTTTGTCGCTGTATCGGGGTTTCGCTTCGCTCGACCCCAGGCTATTGACCTTATCTTGACGCACATGTCACAGCACGGCAGACTCAAAATCCCAATGGATTTGCGTGATCCCAGTGCGTTTCCTCCCCCTCTCCCCGCTTCGGCCGCTTCGGGGAGAGGGAGGTGAGGAAGAGAACCATGACGTGGAAGCCTCCGGTTCAGTTATTTGTTTATGCTTCCGAAACGCAGATAGACGTTGAATTCACGATCAAAAAACCAATCAAAACCCGGTGCAAATCCCCTCACCCCCAACCCCTCTCCCCGAGTACAGGGCGAGGGGGGTAAGATGAGAAGATGTGTGTAAAGATGGCGATTGGCTATCACCTGTCGCTCAAGACACTACTCCGGAACGTCGATGTGGGCTTTGGCGGCAGCTGCTCGCAATTTGTCGAGCGCTCTCGACTCGAGTTGGCGGATGCGTTCCTTGGTAACTCCCATTTCTTCGCCTACTTCCTTGAGCGTTAACGGTTCAAAGCGGTGATCCAGTCCGAAGCGACGCACAATAATCTGCTGCTCGCGTTGATCCAACGTATGCAATATCTTTTGAATTTGGTCGGTTCGAAACGCTTGGTCTATCTCGGCTGAGAAATTATCGGCTCGTCGGTCCTCATGGGCCGTGAACACATCATCGGAACTGGTACGGAACCGATCACGGTGACGAAATTCGTCAGGAATGGTTCGAGCAAAGTTCTTCATGATCGCCCACGAAGCATAGGTGCTAAATTTATTTCCACGTGCATAATCGAATTTTTCGCAAGCTCGAATCAACGACATGTTGCCATCGCTTATCAATCCAAAAAAATCGTCGTTAGGATCTACGTGCCGCTTTGCGATCGATACAACAAGACGCAGGTTGGCTTGAACAATTTTGTTCTTCACCACGACGGATTGTTCGTACAGATTCTCAATTTGGTCCATCAACGACACCAAGGGCGCCTTCACGTCGAGCGTTGCCCGAAGATTGAACGCAACATGCTTGACGTAGTTCATTTTGCGAAACAGATGGTATTCTTGTTCTCGGTTCAGCAGCGGCACGTCGTACAGCGAAGCCAAGTAGGGAGGAAGTCCGCTCGGTGCCCGGACCTTGCGGGCTGGTTCCGGGGAGACTGGTAAATTGGTCATGATTTCGTCGACACGCGTTGGATCGTCGAACTCAGGGTTCGGAATATAGTCCAGCGGCAGTTCAAGGATTTTGGCCGCTCGTTGCTCATTGAGCAGCCGAACAATGCTAGTCCGAGTGCGTCCGTATCGCTTTGCCAATACGACCGTTGAAATTCCGCGATTGTGTTGTTGATACATGGCTCGACGGTCCTCTTCTGAGAGCACTTCCCTTTGATCGGGAAACACAGCCATCGTAGGAAATTGTCGATCGAAGTTCTTGATCGTGTAACGGATAGTCTCCGTGCTTCGATTCACTTCGGCACCGACGGTACGCGAGACTTCAGAGAGATTGGCGCCGGTTGCGGCGATTCGGCGGGCCCGATCGATGATGTCGTCGCGTTCTGTATCGCTGATCTGCGTGAAGCGTTCGCCACGTTCTACGCGTTTCTTGTTTTGCGATACGAATCGGTCCACGCTGGAGTGCAGGAAACCAACTCGCTTTCGACCGTCGGCCAAGAATCGCCGCGAAACAAGTCCTTGATCTCGCCACCGTGAAATGGTTTTGGTCGATACGTTGAACATTTTGCTCAGGTCATCAACCGTGTGCACGGGTTCAGCCGCTTCCTCGACCCGCAAGTTCATCGAGTCGGTGATGTCCTCGACAAAGAGGCGCAGATCGTGAACCGCATCGTCCCCTTTGATGAGGCGATATCCTGTCGCGTCTGGCCGAACCTCGGTGACACGAAAGAACAGATAGTCGTATGGGTAGTTTTTGCCTGGATCCAGCTCTGAAAGCAAATTTTCAGCGCGGTCGGCTTGTTCATTCCGTTTGGCTCGCGGCGCGAAGCGAACTTGTTGGTCTCGAAGTTCACGGATAAGCGAAATGCGGTAATCGGTATTCATTTTTTCATTGCTCCCTGCTGCTAAATCGAACCTGTGCAATCCTTGCGGCTCCCAACCGCTACAAGCGACTCGGCTATAGGGTACGAAGCTCATTCATTGAGCTCCCTCACGTCTCGCGCCGGCAGGTTGGTTTGCCACATTGACATCCCTTCTATCGCACCGGCGTTTGACTCGTCTGGTCCAACACTAACCGTCTTTCGACGTTTCTTTTCAACCATTAGTTCACGACACGCAAGTATTGGGCCACTTTTTGTGGTAAATAAGGCGCATTGAGCCTTCTGTTTGCGAAAAAACAAACATAACGTTTGATTTACTCGTTCTAGGGGCCCTTTTTCGTGCCTGCAGGACCCTCACGTGGCTACAAAACGCTCAAGTGTGGATAAACTTTGTGCAATTTGATTTACGATTTGACAGTTTTTGGGCAGTTGTCTGTCACTTCTGCAGTTTGAGTGTGTCCAAACTTGCAACAGACTTCTTTCAAAACGCGACAGATTGAATTGGAAAGATACTCGGTATGGCAGTCAGGGTTGGTATCGTCGATTACCAAATGGGCAATCTACGCAGCGTACAGAAAGCGGTCGAACACATTGGTTACAACGCAATTGTAACTGGAGACCTCAACGAGCTCTCTCAGGTCTCGCACTTGATTCTTCCTGGTGTAGGCGCTTTTGGAGACGCGATGGCGGAGCTTAAGAAACGGCATCTCGTAGCGTTTTTGCAAGAATGGGCGGAATCAGAAAAACCGTTTCTCGGGATCTGCCTGGGGATGCAGTTGCTATTCGAGACGAGCCAAGAAGGTGGATCGCACGAGGGGTTGGCCATCTTGCCAGGTCAAGTCCTTCGGTTCGAGCAACCTATCGGGATGCCATTCATGAAGATACCGCACATGGGTTGGAATCAAGTGAAAACAACTCGGTCGAACGACGAGTTACTGGCGAACATCCAAGGCGATCCCTTTTTCTACTTTGTTCACAGCTACTACGTGAAGCCGACAGACGAGGAAGTTGGTTGGTTGCAATGCAATTACGGCTCAACTTTTTGCGCAGCCGTTAGGCGAGATCGTTTGGTCGCGACACAATTCCACCCTGAGAAGAGTCAGCGGGATGGCCTGCAGTTGCTAACCAATTTTCTGGGGATGTAATCGGGCAGCCGAGGATTGGATTCAAATTCGTCGGTGGTCTAAACCGATGCTTTGACATCTTGAGGAATGATGTCATTTCAAAGGGTCAGCGTTAATCGGTTTGGCAAGCGACTTTGGCCGCAAATCGATTTGCTGGAAACACAGAAACCCCTTACAATCGAGGGGAGATGGGTCCAAACTGGGGCTTGCCGATGAATCAAACTTGAGAAAAAATGGAATTCCACTCATGGCAGGTCTAGGGTTTTGTGCCTATTTTGCGTTGCTGATGGGAGCCTTTTTTTGGACGCGAGCATACACTTGGACTGAGGCCGAAGCGCTGCCCGCGCCGAACAAAAAGCCTGGATTCGGTCCACAAATCACTTTGGTTGATGCGGCGTGGGGCATGTTCCACTTCAACGGCCCGCGTATTCTTGCCATACTGTTAGCGGTGAGTGTTTTTGCGCGTGTGTCGTTTCTTACCGTCTCCTGGGCCGACCTCTGGGTTGTCCTGGCTGTGGTGGCTTTTTGGCCGTTTCAGGAGTGGCTCATCCACGCTTGGCTTGAGCATCTCAAGCCGTTTTATGTTGGCCAGCGAAAAGTAGAACTGGTGATAACCAAAACGCACCGCGCTCATCATCGAAATCCATGGAACCCTTTGTACGGGCTAACAACAACCTATTTCATTGTGTTGTTTGCAGGAGGAGTTCCCATGATCTGGGCATTCAATTATATGATTGGGTTGATCCCACTGCACGCAGCCCTTACGGGAAACCTCGTGACGTTTGTGCTGATCCTCAACTACGAATGGATTCACTATTTGATTCATACTTCGTATGTGCCTAAGACAAAGTTCTATCGAAGGCTTTGGAAAAACCATCGGCTTCATCATTTTCAAAACGAGAACTATTGGTTTGGACTAACGATGCTGAGCGGTGATCGAGTCCTCGGTACTCAGCCAGTCCGCAATACGGCCGGACATTCCCAAACAGTGATGAATCTCGGCGTCGATGCCTTTGCTCAGACCCATTCAGAAGGCTGACAACTTCGGGTGCGGTAGTCCCGTCACTTTGGCGTTCCGAAAGAGCCAATCGCGTGTTCAATAAAAGGACGAAAAAAATCCATTTCAGGAACTTGGACATGACGCTCAACACCTCGATCGATCCAACTTGCTATCTTCATCGCATGATGGTGGCAACGATTGTTTCCGAAAGTCATTCTCTCAGAGGCGGTCATAAATCCGCCATCCGAAACGACTCGGCACTGGGCGCTAGTCGTCAGACAACTAAAGTACTTAGGTATCACGGTGGCCAAAAATCGTTTGGCAAACGGTTGGAGCCGAATCGTTTCGGCTATCTCTTTTCCAAAATTTGTTTCCAGCCAGTCATAAGTGCCGGTTTCATGTAGTGAGTCGCTGGTCCAGTCCCCCGCTTGCAAGCTTCCACTGGCGAGGATTTGACATGGACGAAACAGCAATGCGGCGACGATCAAAGAAGATTCGGAGTTTTCGGAAACAGCACTTGCTGCAAGTTGCCGGGCTTGGAAAAAAATATTAGAAACCGTTGAATCCCAGTGCTTGTCGCCAGCATGGAGTAACTCAAACAGTTCGGTCGCTGTCGAGGAATTCGCTTCGAACCGAACAAAGTCTCCAGACCTAATCGCAATCATAATCTTCTCCTAAAAATGAGCAATTGAATGCTAGCTTTAGAGACACGATACCTGTCGATCATGTGGAAATTGTGAAGACCATGTTATTGACGAGAGAATTTATGCGGCTTCCATGCTAACGGACGGTCGAGCGGCTCTTCTCAAACGCCCCCACCCCCCGTGCAAATGCCACCACCTCAACTCGAACCGCCCCTGCAAGTCGCAATGCTCTGGCCGCATCGTTGGCCGTTGCTCCACTTGTGACTACGTCATCTACGAGCAAAATGCACGAGCCTACAATGGATTTGCTAGGCTTGCAGGCAAACGAATCTCGCACATCCTTGAGCCTATCCGCGATCGATTTGGTCCCCTGCTTCTCGGTCCATCGCGTTCGGTAAAGAGAATGACGATTCACGGGCAGACCAATTTCCAAAGCAATGCTTTCAGCGAGGATGTCTGCTTGATTGTATCGAACCATAATGCGTCGCATCCAGTGTTGAGGCACGGGAATAACACAGGCGAAACCTTTGGAATCAAACGCGTCGAGCTGCTTGAGCCACTCTCCGATCCGTTTACCAATTTCGATTCCGAGCGGCTCATGCGAGGATTGTTTGATCTTTTTTGTGGCCAACGCGGCGGTTCCGTGGTAGGCCGTGTAGCAATGCGCTCGCCGAAACGACCACTTTCGCCGCTTGCAGTAATAACAAGATGTTTTGTTCGATGTTGCGTCTCGGGTTATCTCGCGAATACCGGGTCCCAACGGGGCACTACATCGAACGCATCGTTGCTCCGGAGTGGTGATTTTACTGAAACAGGCTTTGCAGATCGCTTCGCAATTTGGATCGATGATCGGGATGCCACAAAGAGAACAGGCGCGAGGGAAAAACAGATCCATCAAGGGTCGATAACAGCGAAGTTTTTCGTTTAGGGTAGACATGATTAACCTCCGATAACGTTCACAACAAGTCGCTCTCGGCAAGAGTGACTTGGGGCAGGTGCGACGGGTGCGACAGTCGCACCTGCTAGCAGCATCCACATCTTTTGATCTTGCTCCCCTCGCCCTGTACTCGGGGAGAGGGGGAGAAAACTCGCTGGGATCACGCAAATTCATTGGGATTTCGAGTTTGGCGTGCTGCGAAATGTGGGTAATGATGAGGGCTCACTCCCGTTCTGCTATTTTTTCGTCGCGACAGGCTTTTTGCGCTTTGGATAGAGCTCCTTGCAGATTCCGCAGACGGTACCATTGCATCCTCTGGCAGTGCAATGCTCGCGCCCGTAAAAAATGATCTGCAAATGTAGCTTATTCCAGCTCTCTTGAGGAAATAGCTGCTTGAGATCGTTTTCGGTTTGGACAACACTCCGACCGTCGGTTAGCCCCCACCGCTGAGCAAGTCGATGGATGTGCGTATCGACAGGGAATGCTGGGAAGCCAAATCCTTGGCTCATCACAACCGACGCCGTTTTGTGCCCAACTCCCGGCAATCGCTCCAACGCCTCAAAAGTACTGGGTACTTGGCCGTCGTGTTCGTTTACCAAGATGACGGAAAGTTCTTTGATCGCCTTCGATTTCTGTGGGCTTAATCCACAAGGCTGAATGATGGTTCGAATACTCTCTACAGATTGCTTTGACATGTCATAAGGGTTGTTGGACAGTTCCCAAAGCTTAGGAGTCACCCGATTCACCATCTTGTCCGTGCATTGTGCACTCAACAATACTGAGACCAAGAGCGTGTACATATCGACATGGTCAAGTGGAATCGGCGTTTCTGGATAGAGCTCTTCTAGCCGTTCTCGAACCGCTTTCGCTCGCTCTGTTCTTATCATCGTCCCGACTCATCCCGCTACTTGATCTTGTGCACAGTGTTGTGAATAGTTCGCTCAATTTCTTTGCCACTTGCGGTTTTGAGTTTCATTTCAATTGACATACACCAAGTAGGCTCCATGGTAGGAACAATGAGAACGATTGTCTTTTTGTCTTGATTCCACATTGCGGACGCAACCGGGGCCTGACGTTCATTGAAATGGTCTGAACCGTATTTCTCCGTTCTGCGAAGATCCCACATTTTGACGGTATAACGTTGAGGATCGAGGGTCGCCGCTGGGTCGAGTTCATCGGTAAATCCGATCTCCAGCGTTGGCTGTCCATCGCCGTTCCGGGTTGCATTCAACGCGATCGGCAACTCGATGGATTGGCCAGTCCGCCGCACTCGATAAAGGCCGCCTTCTTGATCCTGTCGGCTGCTCGCCCAAGCGAACATCCCTCCCACGTACAGTTGACCATCTCGAGGTGAAAATTTGCCGCGAACAATTCCGGTTGGCAAGTCTGGAATAGGTAGCGCGCACATTCCACCTTGTTTCACACCGTCCACGGTTTCAAATGGGACAACATAAATCCGCCCATACCCGTATGACAAGTTGAGCAGCGATTTATCAAGCGCACCCCATCGCGGGCTATCCACCCACAACAACTCGGCGGGAGATCGATCGAAGCTGTTGGTAATCCAGCACAAAGGTGGCTCCATAGCGGAGTCGGACGAATCCGTGACGGAATGATAACCAAACATGTTTCCGTAAAACTTGCCCGGTTCAACCCAGTTGATGCGATTCTTTGGATTCCAGTGGCCCTCTTGATCGGTAACGACGAACGATCCGTCGGGATTCAAACAGACTCCGTTCGCTGCCCGAAAGCCTGTTGCCACAATTTCCGTCGTGGCTCCATCTGGCGAAACTTGAAGCAATGTTCCGTGGTGTGGTACGACTGATTTGAGAGCATGCCTGGCGGATTTGGCGTAATAAAAATTCCCGGAGGCATCTTGCTGCAGACCCATTGCAAATTCGTGGAAGTGTTCGGTTACTTGGTGGTCATTATTGAAACATCCATAGTCGTCGATTAGCCCATCTCCATCCGTGTCCCGCAGCTTCATCAATTGATCCCGACATGTAACCATGATGCAATCATCGACCACAAGAATCCCGAGTGGCTGAAATAGTCCTGTCGCAATCCGTTGCCACTTGAGCGCGGACGCCGATCGATCAAGATTATCCAAACCGCTGAGTCGCCAGACGTCGCCGTCCCATGTGCAAACCGCCATCGCGTCCTGTCCAGGATAGAATGCAAGCCCGGTAACTCGCGTTCTCGCATTCCAAGGGTTCATCGCTGGAGGTGCCAAATCGTCAACAGCCCAGCCGTTTCCTTCGAACCAAACTCGAGGCATAGACTGAATGCTGTTGTCGGTTTCTGTGATGGATTCTGTAATGGATTCTGCGATGGATTCGGTCGGCTTTCGCAATGAACCATGGATGCCGATGAAGGGCGTTTCAATTTCGTCAGCCATTCGCTTTCGAACGGTCTGCCATGAGCTCTCGCTTAGCTCTCCATTTAGAAAATTACGGAGAACGATCGAATGGGTCGCGGGTTGCGTACTTGCCTCGAAATCTAGGCATAACCGATTGTCTTCAACGCGCCAACTTGGCCTGCCATGATTCGACAAAAACGTTGCCTCCATGCGGTCGCGATTGCCAGCCTCTTTTTTGCCGGCCGCTTTTTCCCATTCGACAATGACTCTGTCGCCAGCGATTTTGGACTGCACGACTTTACCTGGAATGGTTGCGACAAGCGTTGTCAGTTTTCGTTTTGAGGGTTCAAGAACAAGCGTACGGCCGAATAGCACTTGCGAGTCAACTCCCTCGGTCTCTATCAGAAAGGGACGTTCTCGCACGCCCGTTTGGTCAACGGAGTAGTCAATCGCAAGTCCGTTTGCATCGCGATGCATGCCTCGAAACTGAACCCAGGATTTTGGAAGCGGTCCATATCGTTTTCCATCTCTCCCTAGCACTCGCACTTGGTCGTCAAAAAGACCGGTTTCTGGATTTGCCCAGCCTGGAGCGGTAGGGTTCGCGAAATGGATTTCCCCAACCGATCGGGGGTGAATACCGTGTGCTCCGTCGAATTGGATACCGCGCCAATCGATAAACCCAGTCCCCTTCCAGCCTGCTGCCCATCGCATGGTGTCGTGTTCGAAGGCCATCCAGGTGTTGCCTTTGGAGATACCACCAGGACCTGGATCCAATCGAATTGCGATTGCCTTTTGAGCAATGTTGGTTCCGTCCGAGCCGAACTCGATGGTGGTAGACATGACGTTGCCGTAATTCATGTCGATCCAAGGCTTGAGCTCGACTGGATCCGGCCCTTTGGTGTCGCCGACCGGCAACGATTGCAAGTAAGCTTTGTCGATTTTGGTATAGGACTGGGAATCCGAGTCTTTCAAAAACTCTTCACGAATGTAATGGATGACGTCATACTTTTGCTTCGGAACCATCCATTTTTGGGGCAACATCAAACCGGATCCATGAGTCAGTGTTTTGTAGATTGAAAATGGATCGCTGCCTTGCTTGAATTTCCCGCTACCAAATCGCAGGGCAGTCGGGAGTGAGCCGACTGTTTCACGGTTTCCATGGCAGTTAATGCACAGTCCGTTGTAGACTTTTTGGCCGCGCTCCAGCGATTTTTTGTTCCATCCGGAGATAAGGCTCGCATGGTCTACGTGCGATTCATACTCAGGCAACTTGGGCTTTAGCTGTTCTGGCTTGGGCGTTAGCTGTGCAGCTCGCGAGGGTCCTTCTTTGGCAATCACCAAAACATAGGCTACCAAGTCCAAGAACTGATTTTGGTCATCCAACTGTTGCACAAGCCCAGAGGGCATTAGCGAGATTTCGCTTGCCGCTTCGCGTTCGATATCTTCAATCGAAACAGTTGCTTGATCCTCTGGTTTCGGCCCAAAGCGAAGTTGAAGCTCGTTGGCATCTCGTTTCGTGACGACACCCGAGTAGACTTTGCCATCCGTCGTTAAAATTCGAGTCGAAGCGTACTCCTTGGCGATAACAGCAGACGGACGCAATATCGATTCGATAACCGATTCTGCAGTTGAGGGCCAAGGCTTGTCGCTGGAGGTATTCCATACCGAAAGATTGGGACCAATTACGCTGGTAGTCCCAGCATCTACGCGATGGCATTGAGTACACCCAACACTGGGCGAATGGAACAAGACTGCGCCTCGCGCCGGATCGCCCAACTTATTTACTTGAACCGCAAGCTGCTTAACCGAAGTGCTGAGCAAGTCGCGTTCGAGCTGTTGTTGGGAAAGAGCGGCCGGCATTTCGCAGAAAATCGAAACGATGGCAACCAAGAGCAAAGGGGCTTGTCGCAGAAGCATGGAATTATTGGTTGAGTTTGCGTGGTGAGGAATGGGACGTGTCTTCAAAATGATCGCCAAACGGTGACATTGGTTCCACATAATGCTCGGTTAAACATGATAGCTGGCTGGGAGGCCGTCTTTCATCCTGATTAAGCAAGTTCCATTCTTTGCTGTGCCCCCAAGCCTCATGATTTCCGGCACTCTTCTGGTACGAGACCACCAAAAACGACGGGCCGTCAAACCGTGGATTGCACCACCAGATAGCGAATAATCAAGGTCTCTGGGACGGCATTACCACTCTTGCCCTTACTATTTTCTAGGTTAATCTCTAGAGCTCGTTCAGGACAGGGCCAATAGGGACAACGGACTCGAAAGCCCTAAGCTGCCCACGAGATCCTGGCTTGGCAAGGAGTACGTTCATCCGATTGGCAGAGGTGATTCTTCCTATCGATCCTCGCGTTTGGAAGAAGCGTTCAACTCGGGCGCAAGCTGCACGTAAAGCGT
>JAIPFP010000010.1 GCA_021736575.1 Pirellula sp.
GGCATCGCGATAGACAACCTCAGCCGGACACCAGGATTTTTGTGGCGTCTCTTGCAGCTATTTCCGGTTGCAACGCCGTCAATGCAATTCCCGATACGACTTTAGTGATGTTGTGGTCGATCTGGTCAGGAATCCCCCAATGGTTTCCGTCGGCAGTGGTCATGTAAATCGAAAGCGTGTTGTGGCCGCTGCCAGGTCGCTCGCCTATCACATGAAGCAACGTTCCCTTGGCTGGCAAACCACCGAAGAGCGTTTCCCCAATGCGGTAGCCGGCTCGAACTCTGCCTGAATAAACAAGCAGATGCTCCGGAGCAACCCCAAATCCGGCTGTCTGCAGCTCTTGCCGAAGAGACACCAGCAGCCTCACCATTTGGTCTTCGGTCATTACGGCCAATGCATTCAGACCATCGGATATCACGATCTGAGCGTTGTATCGACCGTTGTGTGTCGCTCGTAGGTCGCGAACTTTTGCAACCGAAGATTCGGAGAGTCGTTCACCCGACGTCGGATGCAGAATGTAGTCGTTGCGATCGATTGAAAGCGTCGCCAATGGCACAACTCGCGGAATGTTTTGTTCGGTTTCCTTGGTCAACTCCTTCCAAATGCATTCCTTGGCACTTGCATAGATGCGATGAATCTCGTGCGACAACTCGGGTTTCGGCTTCGAGGGTTCCACGCTAAATCCTTCCGCAATGAAAAGTCCTCTCGATCGAACCATCGCCATTTGTGCGGCAGCTTCTTCTTGCAGTTGTTTCTCGCTACGTGCATCTCCTTTCAGGCGGCGGTACTCGGCGTAGACCCAAGCGGGATTCCCAAAGTGTTTGGTCGGTTTCCCTTCTGCGTCGACGACTCCAAGACGCTGAAAGAATCGCCACATTCGATCGTCGACTTTGTAGCCGAATTTCTCGCGAATGTGGACATGGTCATGAAAGCTCGTGGTGAGGTAACCAAGCATCGGATCCGTGCGAGTTGGCAGGGCCATCAGGTAGCCTGGGTTCGCCGGCATGATTTCATCGATGCACCATCCCAGGTCGTCCAACGTGACGTCCATGTGCAGCGTTGTGCAGATGTCGAGTCCGATCATCAACCCATGCAGTTTGCCCATGACAATGTCTTCCAGACAACAACGGACGAGTTGTTCCCTTGAGCGAAAGACTTCAGGGCCAATGAATCCTGCCACGTCATTCAAATGCACCCAAGGAGTTTGAGCGACTCCATTCGCGTCATTCTCGTCTGCCACTGTCTTTGCAAGTGACCTGGCAAAACCATATTTGCGAGATTCGAGCAAAACCATGTCCAAGCCTTTGCCATGCCCGTTGGTGAAATCTGCTCCCTGTCCCGTTTCGAAGTAGAGGGCAAACTTGCTGGTCCGCGATCGTGCGTGCTTGATCATTTTTTCGACGGAGATATCAAATGTACCGTTGGCGGCATCGTTGCCTGCGATGCTCTGAAACCATAGGGCCGTCGACTTTGGGAATCGCCGTTCGGCCTCCGCTTGCACGTCGATGTGGGCTAAAACGCAATGCGGTAGTATCTCAGCGATATCGAAAGTTTCAAGGACTTCTTTCAGGGCCAATTCGATGGCTGCCACCGAGTCTGGGTCGCTTGATACGGGATTTGTACCAACAAGCACATCACCTACGGCAAATGCAAACGCATTGAACAGCTGCCAGCGAATGTCATCGACATTGTCGGTAGGTGAATTCGGTTGAACGCGGGCTCCCATATAGCCGCGTGCACCAAGATTCGTACCTGGGAGTGGGTTGAAGACTTTCGATCCAACTCGAACCAGTTCGTCGTTTGTCATCAGACGGACAACGTACGCAATCACGTCGCTCGATAGTCCTTGGCGTATCGCATGGATCTCAGCTTCGCTTCGCTCCAACAAAAATCGCTTCAAGTCCCCAAGCGTCATCGCGCCGATGCGAGTCTGGATGGCTGCGTCCACAGCATCACCGATGAAATGAAAGAGTTCGTCGCGTTCTGGGGAAAGTTCGTCAATTTGCGCGAGTGTTGTGTTCGCTAGCAACTCCCGCGATTGGATTCGCAACGCTTCGCTTGCTGCGGCGACGCCAACGATTTCGTCACCCTCTTTGAAATCGTTGGCGGCTCCCAACATTTTCTTGTACAGTTCCTCATCCCATTCGCCGCGAACCCGATGGATCCAATCGACCAAGTTTTCACCCTCGATGGATGGTGAGAATGGCGATGCTCCAACGGCAAAGTGGCCGAGGGTGGCATTCAACGCGACTCCGGTGAGACTCAAATCAAGAAACCGCCGTCGATACATTGCCGTACTCCACTACTCGAATAAACAACCAGCTACCACTGTCCAAGACCGAACAACCCAACGGCTTATCAAGCCGTTTTGAACATAGGGATCGCTCTTTGCGAACGCTTCTGCTACTTCTGGCCCGTCGCCGCAGAACAGCAGGACCGCTCCGTCAACCGGATTTGCGAAAGCGCCTCCAAGCAGCAATTCTCCCCGCAACGCAGCTGCGGTTGCAAGGGCAAGATGCTGCGAACGAAATGGCATGCGTCGAACGGAGTAGTCCGCTACGACTTCGTAGAAAAGCAAAAAATGCTCTTTGGAAACGATCGGTTCAGGAAGTGTCATTCGTTTTGGTCCAACTTTGGCGGCGATCGGCGAGAAGTAACCGAATGAACATTATAGCTGAAATGCAGAGCGTTGGATGGTTGTTTACGCCGTGAGGCACGAACGAGCGTGCGAGTCGCGAGCGCCTCGACTACGTCGATTTTGTGGGTAGTGGATCTTGTTAAAGAGCCTTGCGGCATCTGCCGTTTGTTGCATTTCCGGACGGACTGTGATAAACCATCGAGTTGTATTGCAATTCGGTCCTCGCTTTCAAATGCATTGAATATGGCTGCCAAGACAGCATCGGAAAAAACTGCCTCCAAACCGACCGCGATTCATGCCTTTGATTTCGTAGAGTCGAATCCCGCGACTGCAATGCCTCCAATCATCGCGTGCTTTGGATCGGATGACTTTTTGCGGCGAATGGCCATCCATCATTGGATCGTTAGCTCCAAACTCGATTCAGAAACGATTCGCTCGTACGACGGCGACGAGGATAGTTGGCGAGATGTTCACGACGAGCTTGCGACTCGCTCCTTGTTCGATGCCGGAGGCGGACGACTTGCGATCGTTCGCGGGGCGGACAAATTCGTCACCAAGAACCGCGAGGCGCTCGAACGCTGGGCTGAAAACTTCGCTCCCGATTCGAGTTTGGTGCTTGAATTGCAGACTCTCGCCGCCAATACAAAGCTTTACAAGCTAATCGCCAAAAATGGTATTTTGGTAAACTGCACGCCTCCCCAAAAGGCATCCTGGGGAAATCCGCCCGACGAAAAAGCCATGCAGAAATGGATACTCGGATGGGCCAAATCAAAACACGGCCTTCAATTGTCACCGAAGCAAAGTTTGCTGGTCATTGAACGAATTGGTGCCGTTTGCGGATTAATCGATTGCGAATTGGCAAAACTGGCATTGTTTGCAAATAGCTCGGGGAACGTGCCGGACGAACGCGTTTCGGAGTTGGTCGGTGGCTGGCGGACCCAGACCGCGTGGGAGTTGGCGGATGCAATCGCGGACGGACAGGTCGCGGTCGCCATCGAACAGTTGGACAAACTGCTGACTGCGGGCCAGAATGCGGTTGGATTGATGGCCCAACTCTCTTGGTCGCTCAGAAGATTTGGTTTAGCGGCACAACTCGTTGAGCAATCGGAGCGAGTTGATAGTAGAATACCGTTGTCGGCTGCTTTGGAGCGATCTGGGTTCAATCGTTTCGATGTTGCCAAGGCCGAATCGCGATTAAAGCGAATAGGTCGACCTCGCGCCAAAGAAATGCTCGTCTGGTTGGTGGATCTTGAACTGAAGCTAAAAGGGAGTCACAGCAACGATCAGCGTGCACGGCTGGCTCTCGAATCGTTGATCATGAAATTGGGTTAGTCTATTCGTCTACTTGTACTGGAACTGGATCATGTTGGTGCGTTGCATGTCCAAATTGGAAACTGGCCGATTTGAAGGATTGTTCGTATTCCTTTTCATTTGGTTGCAGGCTAGTTCCGTCGTTGAAGCCCAGAACCCACTCGAGTCGGGGACGTTTTCGCTTTCTGCGCAAGGACTTGCCGATCCGTCGATAGCCAGAATAACGCCCAGCGAGCTTTCCGTACAAGACTCCACTGGTTCTGTCACACGATACCAGCGTGCTCCACGCTACGACACAACGGATCAATTGTTGTTGGGTTATAGTTCTAGACAAGCACAACAAGTCATCCGATGGCCGGCCAACAACTCTGGCCGAATGCAAATCGGAACGCTTCAGAATGGCCAGGTGCAATTCGCATGGAGCAAGATGAACATCGTTGCATCGCAGCAGATACCTCCGTCGAACCCGTCCGCCGATGTGCTTCCACCTGGGTTGGAGGATGTGGATCTGCTCGGTCGATTGAGGAATAACCAAGGCCAGGGAGCAACTTCTGGCTATGCCGGCAACCTGTTGAACTTGCCCCAAATGACGGCCATGTCTTTGGCCTCTGGCGACATCAACGAGCGACAATTTCTGTCCATGCAGGGGGGCAATCAGCTTGGCTTCGTCAATCAAGCGACCGGTGTCGACGCCGCCTGGTACATCGCGCCTGTGTCGACCAATGTCGTCCGCCTTCAACAACGCTTTCAGAACGACTGGTTCGCAATCGGATTGGGAAATGTTCCCAACGCAAATCTCATGCACACCCGACTTGGCAACCGCAGACTGGGTGGGGCGACAGGCTCATTGCCACTTTCGCTGCTTCCGATCCACAATGGAGCCGACCAACTCTGGCGTATCCAAAACATGTCTGGTGGAGGCTATTGTTTCGAAAACGTGATGTACCAAGGCATGGGGCTTACTTGCGTTCCAAACCAAGGGCTGTTTCTGCAGCCGATCACCTATAACCCTTGGCAAGTTTGGTGGCCACAGACCCCTACGTTTGTGTTGCCGCAGCCTCAGTTCAGAACGACTCAACATCAAGTTGTGCCGAACCAACCGCTGGGTTCGACAACCGTGCAAATCGTCAATTCACACAGCGATACGTTGCTGGTTTTGGTTGCCGACCGCCGCAATCCGCAGCAACTTCAAAAATTGCGAATCCCTTCGCGCGGCAGTGAGCGTATCCAATTGGATCGCGACGCTGGTGCGACCATTATCGAAACGGTGGAGACGTTGGATGCATTCGGAAACTGGCAACAGCAGCAATTCAAAACAGCCATTCCACCGAGCGTTTTATACGATATCAGCGTGTACGAAGAATTCTTGCAATCGATCGCAATCGATCGAACAGGGAAAAGTCCTAATCCAATCGAAGATATCAATTACCAACCGCGGGCTGTCGGCTTTTTTCTCGTACCACCTGGTGACGATTTGCCAGCGCAAGCAGAACTCGATGCGTACCGAATTGCCGACGATGCACACAATCCCGGCGCCGTGCGCAAGCTGAGTCAGCGAGACTTGGAACGAAAAAGCGCTGCACCAGCGACGGATCCACTCAAAGACTTGCTGAAACAATTCCAGAAACAACGGGGAGCCTTTTGAGCGATTCCATTCCGCCGATGGCAGATGAAACGCCATTCCAGCTATCCGAAAATGCACCCGCCAATGTCGAGTTTATCAGCAACGCCGAGCAACCATTGTCGAGGCGAAAGCGGCCGAAGCGCAAACGCACGAATTGGCCCTTGCTCACCATTGCGATCGGTATTGTTTGTGTTTACATCCTTTACGTTTTTGCCCTGCCGGAAATACAAGTAGCAATTTTTCGATCGCGATTTCCAAAAAAATTGATCCCGCCTGAGCTTGCTCTCAAATCGTCAACAAGAATCTTGTTGCGAACCTGCGAGTTTCTGTTCGTGGGGTGGTTCTTTTATCTAGGTGCGAGCATCGGCAGTTTTTTGAACGTCGTGGCTGGGCGAATGCCTGAGGGTAGAACGATTGTTTTTGGCGGGTCAAAATGTCCTTATTGCAACACCAGACTGAGCTTTCTCGACAATACGCCCGTTCTTGGTTGGTTGCTTGTCCAAGGCAAATGTCGCACGTGCCGGTTGCCGATTGCGCCTCGCTACCTCATGATCGAGGTGGTCATTGGTGCAATCTTTGTTTGGATTGGTCTTTGGGAATTGGTCTCTTCAGGATCGAACTTGCCCCATTGGGATTCGTCCGGGCGAAGCGGATTGACGTCTCTGGTCCTTTTTACGCAATGGCAACTGATTGCTGCGGCCCTTTCTCATGCCGGCATGTTTGCCGTTCTGATCATGCTTGGCGTTGCTAACGAAGGCCGAAAACCGTTCCCCATTTTGCCGTTTCTCGTGATGGCAGCCGCTGTTGCGAGCCCGAAAATTTTCAATCCCTCGCTGGATTTCGTCTCTTGGAGTGAGCCATTTCAGCGCAGCCTGATTTCGAAACTTGGGCCGATCGCAAATCCGCTCGTTTCCATCCTACTCGGCGGTCTGTCAGGCCTGGGCTTGGGTTGGATTTCGTCCTTCTGGATTGCGGAGCGCGCCAACTCGATTGTTGAGCGGCACTGGATCGTGAAGCGGCACTGGATCGTGAAGCGGCACTGGATCCTCCAATGTTTTTTAATCGGTTCGGTACTAGGTTGGCAAAGCGTTGTGACTATCGTATTGTGTAGTTTGATTGTCTACGGAATGATACGAGCCCTCTGGTCGTCGCGTTCGGTTTCCATTCAAAGTGTCCAGTCCGTCGAAGCGTTTGTGCCAAGCATGTGCCTTATCGGGATTTGCATGTTGCACCATTCCCTGTGGCGGCAAATAGCCTACCTTATAGGTATCGTTTAGACGCGTCTTTACGATGCCAACCCATTTCCTCCCTTTCTTAGTATAGGACCCGCCTGTTATGAAAATTGCGTTCCATCGATCTTCGATGCAATTGCTTGCGATCGCAGCGTTTTCTTGTTGCGTTTCATCTGGACTTGTGCGACACGTGCATGCAGATGTCAAATTGCCGAATGTTTTCTCGGACCATATGGTTTTGCAGCAAGGCCAAGAGAATCGAATTTGGGGCACTGCCACAGCCGGCGAGAGCGTTTCGATCTCGATCGCCGATAAGTCGATCGAAACCAAAGCGGATGCCAAAGGCTATTGGGAGACGAAGCTCCCATCCATGAAGGCTAGCAGCAATCCGATCAAGCTTACGATCAAAGGCTCGAGCGTCGTTGAAATCAACGATATCTTGGTTGGCGAAGTTTGGATCTGCTCTGGCCAATCCAATATGCAATGGGCAGTAGCGGCATCCAACGATGCGGACCTCGAAAAACTGACGTCAAACTTCCCCAACATCCGCATGATCAACTTCCCTCAAATCGGAACACAGGAACCGATCTGGAGTCACGATGATCGCAAATGGATGGTAAGTGGGCCTAGCACAGTGTCAGGATTTTCTGCAGTCGGTTATTTCTTTGCGAGACAAATTCATCAAACGACGGGTACACCGATCGGCATGATCAACAACGCTTGGGGTGGCTCGGCCGCCGAAGCATGGGTCAATCGAGACTTGATGAAATCGGACGGTCGCTTCGCAGGACTGCTGAAGCGATGGACAGGACTCGAAGAGAGATTTGCAGCCTTGTCCGCCAAGACAGATCGTAATGAAGCCGAAAATAAAGAGCTGAACGGACTTCAAGGACAAATGAGAGGTAACGCGCGACCAGGCAACATCTACAATGGCGTCCTAAAGTCGCACATTGGTTACGGAATCAAAGGAGCCATTTGGTATCAAGGTGAATCGAACGCCGGACGAGCGTATCAGTACCGTGACCTGTTCCCTTTCATGATCGAAAACTGGCGCAAGGAATGGGGACAAGGTGATTTTCCATTTTATTGGGTTCAACTAGCTGACTACCTGCCAGAACGCACCGAGCCCGGCGATAGCGATTGGGCCGAATTGCGAGAGGCGCAAACGATGACAATGGACAAGCTAGCCAATTCCGGTCAAGCGGTGATTATTGATATCGGCGAGGGAAAAGATATTCACCCCAAAAATAAGGTGGATGTTGCGCGACGGTTGGCGAGGTGGGCACTTGCGAAACAGTACGACCAGGCAATTGAATTTCAGAGCCCGCGATACGAATCGATGGAAAAAATCGAGGGGGGAATCGCTATTAAGTTTTCAAATGTCGGCAAAGGCTGGCGTCCGTTTGATGTGAACGAACCTAGAGGCTTTACGATCGCTGGCGAAGACAAGAAATTCTACAACGCAGACGCAAAAATCCTGCCGGACGGTCGTATTGAGGTTAAGTCAGCAAGCGTATCTGCACCTGTTTCGGTTCGCTATGCATGGGCACAAAATCCGATCTGCAATATGTTCAGTCAAAACGGCTTGCCGCTAACACCGTTTCGAACCGATGATTGGACTGGCATTACAGCCGGCAAGGATTAAGGTGAGCGTCGTAGCACAGGCTGCTAGCCTGTTTTTTATGGACAGGCTGGCAGCGCTGGCAGCCTTTTTTTTATGGACAGGCTGGCAGTCTGTCCTACGTGAATCCGATGGTCGCACCCGGCAGGTACGACCTATTCGGATTTCAACGCAGCTTGGTAAATTTGCAACATCTCCGGCTGCGAGGCTGGCCGAGGATTGAACGAAGCGGTCCACTGTTTTGTAGCGGAGTCCGCAAGTTTTCCCAAAAGCAATTGCGTCTCATCTGCGTTTGCTTTTGATTGGCTCGGCCACTGAGGTAATCCCTCCAACGACGTTGCTAACTTGGCTTCTTGCATCCAACCCTGGAACTCATCAGCCACTCGATCCGAAGCCTTTTGTGTCGTTCTGGACTTGTCATGTGGCAGCAAAGACGCAAGTTCGGCATATCGTTTTTCGACGACCGCACTGTTGAAACGAATGACGTGCGGCATCATCAAGCCGACCGCCTGTCCGTGTGCAACACCCAGCATGGCGGTTAGCGGGTTAGCAAGTGCGTGAGCTGCACCCAACATCGACGCTTCGATGGCCATTCCGGCGAAGCAGGCTCCCAATTGCATTCGTCCTCGTGCGTTGACATCGTCCCCTGTTACAAGAACGTGCGAAAAGCTGCGCGAGAGCAATTGCCAAGCTTCACGCGAATAGCATTCCGAGATTGGCGTGCGCTTGTTGCAGACAAAGGTTTCCAAAGCGTGCGTAATAGCATCAATCCCAGTCAATGCCGTTACCGAGTTGGGTTGTGTGAGGGTTAACGCAGGGTCTAGGATTGCGACCCGACACGCCGCTTTGGGATCTCCGCACGCCATTTTGACATGCGTTTCCGAATCGCTGATCAATGCAAAGGACTGAGTCTCACTCCCAGTCCCCGAAGTCGTCGGGATTGCTATCATCGGAAGCATCGGGTGTGTCGCTTTGCCGACCCCCCAATAGTCGCTCATGCGGCCACCGCAAGAGTAAAGGAAATTGATTCCTTTCGCGCAATCCATGCTCGAACCACCTCCGAGTCCAACCAGCAAGTCAGGTTGAAATTCTCTAGCACATTGCACACCTACGTCCACATGATGGGTATTTGGATTCTCGGCTAAATCATGAAACCCTAGGACTTCGACTCCGACACTGCGCAGGCTTTCCATGCCGAATGAATAAATGCCTGCATTCACTACGCCAGGATCGCTGACGACCAACGCACGCGCACAACCTAGTTCTCTTGCTAGGCTCCCAAGGCGTTGCACCGTGTGTGGACCAAAGATGATTCTTGGACGAAGTTGGTAGTCAAATTCCTGCATAGATCTATTGTTTTCATTTTGAACAGTATCACTATCTCCATCTCGTGTGATTATCCCCTCCGGACAACCGGCCACGACAATCTTAGTGTATTCGGAATAGTTTACCACTTTCCCCCATTTCAATTGCACTTGTCTTGGGAGCAGACTTCCTTAGCGTAAATTTTTTGCAGTTACTCCTCCGATATCCTCTGCTGTGTAGTGTTCATGGATGGACCAGAAACCACTCTCACTAGAGGGGCAAGATGCCCGTCTGCCAATCCGTGCTCGCCACAAAATGGAATGGGCCTTTGTGTTTAGGCCGTTTTAAAAACGCTAATGCGTTCCACCCTTGTTCAGGATAGGAGTTCCAGAACTATGAAATTAAGCAAACTCGCGCTGAGTGCAATGATTGCAAGCGCTTGCTTCGCGGGAACGGCTTTCGGTCAAACCAACCGAACCGCCCCAAAGTATTACCCAGCTTCGTACTATAGTTACCACCAAGATGGTGCGGCTACGCAAGCTCCAGCACCAATTGCATCGGCCAGCAACGCCGCAAAACCGGCTTCAGATTGCTTTGCCAACAGTCCGGCTTGCGACGTCGCTGCGATTTGCGACGGGAAAGGCAGCAGTTGCGATAGTATGGCCAGCTGCGGTTGTGGCGCGTCCAGCTGCCAAGGCGGGTGCGGCTCGGGCGGTTTGCTCGGGCTTGGCTTGCTAGGTGGCGGATGCAACTTAGGAGATCCGTGGAAACTTGCTCCGAATGGAATCGCCGGAGTCACCGTCGGCGGATGGACGAGTGTTGGATACCACGATCGCAACAACTATTACAACTTCAATAACTATGCTGATCACGTTCAACTCGGCCAACAATGGCTCTTCGCTGAAAAAATAGCGAACGGTAGCGACGGCATCGGTTTCGGCGGACGCATCGATTACATCTACGGTACAGATGGTCCGGACACTCAGGCATTTGGTATCGCAAATCCTGGGCATTGGGACAACAATTGGGACAATGGTGGAGCGTACGGTAGCGCGATTCCGCAGTTGTATGGCGAAGTTGCGGTCGGAGACTTGTCGGTCAAGGTCGGGCACTTCTTTACCATCGTTGGTAACGAAGTCGTTCAATCGACTGGCAACTTCTTCTACAGTCGTCAGTTCACCTTCTACAACGCTGAGCCGTTCACCCATACGGGTGCTTTGTCAACCTACAATGTTGACGCGGACACTCAGTTGTACAATGGATATGTCATGGGTTGGGACAGCGGCTTCGACGATAACGGCGATGCTTACATCGGCGGTTTCAAGAAGAAGCTGAACGACACATTCACCCTGTTGTACACAACGGTTCTCGGCCGATTCGGTGACCGCAATGCGGGTGCCGTTGGCGAAAATGGCGGAATTCAAAGCGTGGTTTTGACAGCCAATTTAACGGAGAAGCTGACGTACATCTCGCAAACCGACTCGTTGTACACACACACGAACGCTGGTGCTACATTCCGTAATACTTTTGGAAACATCAATTACCTAATCTACAAGGTAAACGATTGCGTTTCGATTGGAAATCGTTTTGAGTGGTTTAATTTCAGCGGTGCTGCCTTTAACAACGTCAAGAACGACGACAATTTCAACTACACAGCGGGCATCAACTACAAGGTTAATTCGAACTTGGTGCTCCGCCCTGAAGCCCGTTGGGTCTGGGATCGTCAACGCTACGGATTCAATGAAAACTTCGCATCGAGCCAAGTCGCATGCGGTGGAGACATGGTCTTTACGTTCTAGTCGGAATAGGGATAGGCGGATCTAAACACAGAAGACACCCTGCCAATTGGCAGGGTGTTTTTGTTTGATACCTTGGTATCCCGCTTCGAATCGCTCCATCCATTCGTGTCGCCTTACAATGCATCCATGAACAAAACTGCCAAAGGGCTCGTAGCAGCCGCACGACAGCTTCGAGCTGAGCTCGACATGCTCAACTTCTCGGCACCGGTAGCCTGTGTCTACAATCCGTTGCATTACGCTTGGTTGGCTCATGAGAAATATTTGAGCACCTACGCGCACAGCCCTTGCCGCGTCTACTTGTTGGGCATGAACCCAGGCCCTTGGGGGATGGCTCAAACCGGTGTGCCGTTCGGCGAAATCGATGCCGTTCGAAACTATCTAAAAATCGAAACCCGAATCGATAAGCCGTCCGTGGAACATCCCAAAAGGCCAATTGAGGGCTTTGCGTGCCAACGGAGCGAGGTCTCCGGCAAGCGTCTCTGGGGGCTCTTTGCGCATCGTTATCCCAATCCTGTCGACTTCTTCGCAGAGCATTTCGTTTCGAATTACTGCCCGCTTGTCTTCATGGACGAAGGTGCGAGAAACGTGACGCCGGACAAACTCTCGGCGAACGAGACTGCCCTGTTGGATGCGCCTTGCGATCGCCACTTGCAACAGTCGTTGCTATTAATAAAACCCGAGTTCGCAGTTGGAGTGGGCGCCTATGCGCAAGCATGCTTGAAACGCGTTTGCGACTCTCACCAACAATTAAAGGATACGACGGTTTGCAAAATATTGCACCCGAGTCCCGCATCGCCCGCAGCCAACCGTGATTGGTCGGGGCAAGCGACCAAGCAACTGCAAGATGCAGGAATTTGGTAGCAGTCTTGGCAAGCCCTCTTTTCGCGGCGGTCAGCGCGATGGCGACGGCCTTGTCTTCGTGAACTTGGGCGTTGTGCCCAATGCTCGCAACATGCTTGGGGTTAGGTAAACTCACTTCCGTTTGCTGTATTCCTGCCCCCCACGTGCTTCCAAGAGATGAACCGCCAAATGCGGTTCCGAATGCCGGGGTGTGGGAAGTGTTATGCAATTGATCCCGAAAGGGATCACTAAGCGTTAACGAATTGACATAAATTCGCTGTCCCAGTTATTCGTTAAGTGCGTGCGAGACTACAATGCCGGTTGAGCGGTGTTCGAATCGACTGGCTGGTTGCTCAAGATACTTAACCCAGGTTAACGGGAATTCGTAAATGCTGAAACTTAGAAATCGCCGTTGTTGGACGCTGTTTGCCGTCATCTGGCTTTGCCAGGTTGCGACGCTCTGCAGCCAGGAAAAGTCGACGAGACCATCCGTTGCCGTAGACGAACTCGTGTTCGTTCAAGCGGGTGATTTGCCGATCATCATCTCGGCCCCTCATGGCGGTACGGGCGAGGTACCAGGAGTATCCGAACGGACAGGTGCAGGATTGGCGACAGGCCCATCTGGGTTCTTTACCGGTCGTGACGGTGGTACCGAGGAGCTCGCGATGGAGGTCGTCGAGGCGATCAAAAAGCGATTTGGGAAATCTCCGTATGTCGTAGTCTCCAAAGTCCATCGCAAATACATGGACCCAAATCGTCCCCCTGATATCTCCTTCGAAGATGCGAAGATGAAACCCTACTACGAACACTACCACGACCATCTATCGAAGTTCGATCGGGAGGTGACGGACCGCTTCAAGGCAGGTGTTTTGATCGATTTACACGGTCAGGGAACAAGCAAAGAGACGGTCTTTCGAGGTACCAAAAATGGACTTACAGTCACGCATCTTCGAGAGACGTTTGGAGAAGCGGCCCACATCGGTACCAAGAGCCTGTTTGGACTGCTAAGCGCACGGGGCTGGAAAGTGCATCCCTCGCCACACCATGAAAAAGAACAATCCGGCTTCACCGGTGGCTACATCGTTCAGTCGTATGGAAGCCACAAATCGCGACCAATCGACGCGATTCAACTTGAGTTCGGTGCCGAGTATCGAGTGGCAGGCAAACGAGCCAAGACCGCTGAGGTGCTGACAGACGCACTGGTCGAGTACGCCGGTCTCTACTTGCAAGTGCAAGTGCCCGCCGAACTGAAAACGAGCGGGACGTCAAAGCCTCGGCTAAAAGTAGCAGTGTTTGTCGACGAAGGGGTAAGTTCCACAGCAAAACTATTCAAGGCCTTGGAAAGCGACACGAGCCTGGTTGCATCCAAGGTTTCGGCTACGGACATACGCGATGGCAAGCTCGACGAGTATTTGGTATTGATTCATCCGGGTGGCTCTGCCCGCAGTCAGGGAAAAGCCCTTGGCGAAGAGGGCCGAATGAAAGTGCGAGAGTTTGTGAGAAGCGGGCATGGAATGGTAGGGATTTGCGCGGGTGCGTATCTGGCGTGTAGCGACAACGATCAACGTCTTAGGATACTTGATGCGAAAGTTATCGATCGCGAGCACTGGAACCGAGGATTTGGCAACGTCGATATCTCGATTACTTCGCTCGGACACGAAATACTCGCACTCGAAAAAGGAAGAACAGAGGTCTACTATCATCAGGGGCCATTGCTCGCTCCCGCAGAGGATTTACAAGTTCCGGACTATCGTACGTTAGCAAGATTTGAAACCGAAATCGCAAAGAATAACGCACCGACGGGTGTGATGGTTGGCACGACAGCGATTGCACTAGGTGAGTTCGGAAACGGTCGGGTAATCTGCTTCAGCCCGCATCCCGAAAAAACCCCCGGCCTTGAGTCGATGTTACTTCAGGGTATTCACTGGGCCGGAGGCAAAAAGATGTCCGGTCCCTCTTCACAATAGCGGTGGCGCTACAAGATCACCAACCGAAAGGATTCCGTCAGCGGCTTCTGGCCCAGGAGCGCCCCGCCGAGAAGCGGCTACATGATGAACGTGGACCACACATGGGGCTGGGCCGGGCTGGGCCTTTTCGCGGATCGTCAGGCATTCGCGGACCATTTCCTCCGGGTCGACGTTCCGGCTCGCGGGTGTTGTTGTCTGATGCTCAGTTGCAAAGTAAGTCGGCAATTGCGAGGCACGTTCATACGCGGGACCAACGCGCGGTAGTTAATTCGAAGACTCCTTGGCCACTTTCGCTTTCCTTTTCCCTCGCAATCCAACAACCAGCCTAAAAGTTTGGCGTGGGGTTTGCTCTGGCGTTATCGAGGCGCAAGCTCTTTTGCGACACCGAGCTCGACCAAACAGCGCTGCACGATGCGGTGAGTGCTCAGTCGCATTGAAGAGTAAAGACAAAAAGGCATTGATCACAATGTGGGCCGAAAACCGTGGGCTAGTGCCTCAGTTGCCTCATTCCCAAACAAAGAAAACCTTGACGATCCAATGACAAAACTATTTGAACCCCTCAAGATCAAGGACATCACCTTTCGTAACCGCATCGCAGTCTCGCCCATGTGCCAGTATTCGTCGGTTGATGGGTTTCCGAACGATTGGCATCTCGTTCACCTCGGTTCTCGGGCTGTTGGCGGGGCGGGACTCGTCGTAATGGAAGCGACCGCTGTTTCAGCCGACGGTCGCATTAGTCCTGCCGATAGCGGAATCTATTACGACGACCACATCGAGCCATTCGCCAAAATTGCTCGCTTCATCAAACAACATGAACGCCTAGGTGCCTGGCACCCACCGACCTCGACGAACACCTGGCACCTGGCACCTGGCACCTGGCACCTGGCACCTGGCACCTGGCACCTGGCACCCACCGACCTGGCAATGACGAACACCGACGGATGGATCAGTATACGTTGATGATGGAACCCAGAAACGACTTACGAAAAAGACTCAGCAAGGGAGATAACTCATTTGAGTGAAACAACTTGTCACGATAGTACAGTGCCATCCGTGCTAGGCACCTACCTTGCGCATTGAAACAACGAGGTCATCGCCGGGTTCGGTGTGTCTGCTGTGTTCGGCTTTCTCATCGTTCCTGGTGTTTTCTTGCAATGGCGATACGAAGCGCAAACAGACTGTCAGACCGCCGAAAGGCCGCCGTCGATGCGAATGACTTGCCCGCAAATGAAGTCGGACGAACACCCGGGTGCCTGGCACCTATCTATTCTCTTTACAATAGCGGTGGCGCTACAAGATCACCAACCGAAAGGATTCCGTCAGCGGCTTCTGGCCCAGGAGCGCCCCGCCGAGAAGCGGCTGCATGATGAACGTGGACCACACGTGGGGCTGGGCCTTTTCGCGGATCGACGAACACCCGGGTGCCTGGCACCTATCTATCTGCGGTTATCTGACTGGGTGGAAGGCGGCGTAACGCTAGATGAATCGATCGAACTTATCCGGCAATTGAAAACGGCAGGGCTCGACATGATCGACGTTAGCCACGGAATGGTCACGCCCAATGTAGACGTTCCCTGGGCACCGGGAATGATGATCGCTCCTGCCGGACGCATTCGACGCGAGGCCAATACTGCGCGGCCAATTTGCGCGTGGGGAGTTGCGCTAGCGCGAGTCAAGAGCTCTGGATTGGAGGCTGGGCCGCAACATCCGTTAGTTTGCAGAAAATAAGCGAGTCGGTGAACGTGCCGTTGTAATGCCAATTCTCTCGAAAGTGTGCTTCTTGAACAAAGCCACACTTGATGAGAACCGCTTGGCTAGCCAGATTCGCGACCGAAGTGTTCGCTTCGAGGCTATGCAATCTCAAGGTGTGGAATGCGTATGCGAGCACGGCTTCGATGGCCTCAGACATGATGCCTTGTCGCCATGATTCCGGCCTTAGCATGAAACCGATTTCCGCTCGATGATGCCTCTTGTCGATTCGCCATAAACAAACGGCACCAATCAACTCGTTGGAATCGCGAAGGCATATTCCCCATTGGACACCCGCTCCTGTTTCCAAGTCCCGATGCATTTTCAAGATCATGCCTTCGACGGCTGATGAGTCTTTGTCATCATCTCGACCGAGGTACTTAGTTACCGCCGGGTTGTTCCGCAATGCAAACAACTTCTCTGTATCCGAGACGACGATTTCTCGAAGCAACAAGCGTTGCGTTTCAATGGTCGGAAAGCGTTCGATGCGAATTGGGAGCATGAGCGAGCCGTTACCGTACTTTCTGCATGAACCTTACGAAGTCCTTGTCGAACTTGCTCAAGTCATCCCCAAAGGAGTGCTGGAAAAGCTCGATTCTTTCCTTTGGACTAGACGTTTTGCCGGGCGGAATCTCGCGAATGCTTTTGACATAACTTGCAAATTGCTTAGGCTTGCTTTTGAGCAAGTAGAACGTGAGTCCCCAAGCTTCCGCATACGCTGAAGTCATCGTTTCGCCAGAACGTAGCTTCCCATCGTCCATCAGCAACGTTTCCAGGGAGTCGGACCGTCGCTGAGGCATGTAGCGAGCAAGGTTTTGGTAGTTGTATATGTTTACTTTACCCGTTCCTCCCCATCCATTTGGGCTGTTTGGATCGGGCGATTCAAAGAAGGTTGCAAGACCTTCGCTGAACCAAAGCGGACTGTCGCCGAGCCTCACTTGCAGACCGCTGTTGAACGATATCTGATGGCAGGCTTCGTGCACGATGGTTGCGACGGTACGTTCTGCTTGTGGACGAGACAGTATTTGATTGATCAATTCCTGATTGACTTGAGCTCCGGGAGGCAACATCCCTTCGATGCCGGTCAAATCATACGAAGCCAATCGATTGGTTGTCTGATGGTAATAACCGATGGTGTTCTCTGCGCCTGCGAACTCCTTGCTCGCGTAGTCAACGTAACCTTGCTTGGTTTCAAAAAGGAGAGCAACGAGTGGGAATCGCGGGGGCAAAAGCTCAATGCCATTCTTCTTCCAAAATGCGTAGAATCCTTTGTGGAGGCGTTCGTATAGACTTAGGTTCCAACGAGCGTAGACGTCCGATGTGTTGTAGCAAACGGCAATGTGATCCTTCTGCATCGTTTTGAAGCCGGCTGGCAAGAGTTTCAAGACTCTTGCGGCGAGTTCTTTGGCAGGGGTTGGAACAAGCGTTCCGGGCAACTCCTCGATTCTTTTCAGTTCCGAAGGTGCGATCGCGGTGAGTTGACCGTCTGCATCGAGGATTAGGTGGCCCTGAATTTCATGACATGCGACCAACTCACCCACGACTACCCGAAGCTCCTTGCTCTCTTCGAAAGTCATTCTCAGCAGAGATTGAAGAGGCGGTTTGACCGGATTCGTTTTTTCGGAGGCCGACGGTGGGGAAGGTTCGGTTTGCCCGCGAATTTTTCCGCAGCATGCGATTCCAGCGAAGCAACAAATCGAACTCAGAAAGCAAACTTGTAGGACCGAGGACAATAGGTTGGTTGAATGCATACCGTTTTTGCGACAGTCCAGGTTATTTTTCAAGCCCCGTTTCGGGCGGTTTTCGTCGGAAAACCGCGACTACGTCTTCGACAGGAACAACGTAAAGCTGATTGTCGGGCTCGAAATCAACCGGAATTGCATTTTTGGGATGAAACAATATTTTGTCGTATTGACGTAATGGAACGTTCTCGTCGTGTTCAACCTGACGGCTGATCGTGACAATTCGGCCAGTAATCGTTGGGATTTCGGCGGCGTCAGGCAGCGCGATGCCACCTTTCGTCTCACGTTTTGGCTCATCCTTCAAAACCAAAACGCGGGCGCCCACGGGTTCAATATAGTCAAATTGAGATGTTTTTTTTGCCATCAGCAAAGCATAGGCCGCATCGTCAAAACGGCAAGTACATTTGCACTTGCATCCGGTGCCAAATTCGTCATACTGCTGGGCTTCCCCAAGAATCAATTGGGCCGATCCACGGCCCGTTATCATAGAATATTTAGAGCAGCGGAACGCAGCAGTAATGATTGAAACGATTGAAGTGGCCAAACGAGATGTGCTCGGCTCCCGAGCCATGATTAAGATTCGCGAAAAGGGACTTATCCCGGCAATTCTATACGGCCACGGCCAAGAAAATGTTTGCCTGACCGTTTCCCTGGAAACCGTAAATAACCTGATCAAGCACGGCACAAAACTTGTTTCCTTGAGCGGAGACGTAGTCGATACGGCTTTGCTGCGAGCTGTTCAATGGAGCAGTATGGGCGATCATATCATTCACGTTGATTTCGCTCGTGTTTCCCAGACGGAAGACGTCGAAGTAACGATCCCAGTTCATTTGCACGGGGAAGCCCCAGGTGCTTTGTCGGCTGCCGGTCAACTTCGCTTCTTGACCCACGAAATCGTCATTAAGTGCCCCGCATCGCTGATTCCAGAGTATTTGGTTTGCGAAATTGGGGCGTTGCAGCTTGGTCAGTCGATCCACGTGAGTGAATTGACGCTGCCAGCGGGCGCCACGGCGATTACCCCGGGAGCGATTGTCATTGTGCAGGTTGCGGTTGCGGCAGGTGATGCTGCGGCAGAAGCCCTCGCTTCGCAGATTGAACCAGAATTGATTCGCAAGGAAAAGCCGGCTGAAGCTGGAGCGTAATGAGTGGTGGCTTGGGTTCTGTTGCTCGTGCAATAACCGATGCCGGAATGGCTTTGATTGTCGGACTTGGAAACCCAGGGGCCAAATACGATCGAACGCGACATAACATTGGATTTGATTGCCTCAATCGTTTGCATGCAAGCATGGGTTCACCCAGTTTGCAAGCAAAGTTCGAGGGCCAGTTTGCAAAAGGTCGAATCGGGCAGCGAGATGTCTGCTTGGTTTGGCCGCTTACCTTTATGAATTGCAGTGGACGGTGCGTTTCGCAGTTCGCTCGATTCTACAAAGTGGAATTAGAGAATATTTTGGTGATTTGCGATGACTTGAGTTTGCCACTTGGTAAACTCAGAATTCGCAAGTCAGGTTCGAGCGGTGGCCAAAAAGGCCTCAATGACATTATTCAATCGCTAGGCACTCAAGATGTGACCCGTTTGAGGATCGGAATCGATCCAACTCCGGCGCACTGGGATACAGCGGATTATGTCCTGAGCAAATTTTCGGCTTCCGAGCGTGCGGTCGTAGACGAAGGGCTCTTTCGAGCCAACGAGGCGATTGCGATTTGGTTGAAAGAGGGTGTGGATTCAGCGATGAACATTTTCAATCGATAGTCGAAGCCACCTAAAGCGTAATGATTTTTACAAGTAAGACCTAAGGTTCATTCAGCAGTATTTGGATCAGTTTCCAGGAGTTCATACGTTGGTTACCGGAATTTACGAGTGCTTGTTCCTCTTCGACAGCAACCATTACGCCCGCGATCCAGGTGGTGTTTCAGGCTCGGTGCAAACCCTGATCAGCGATGCCGGCGGAGAAATCTTGGTCAGCCGTTTGTGGGCTGAACAAAGACTTGCTTACCAGATCAAGGGCCATCAAAAGGGGACCTACTGGCTAACCTACTTCAAGCTGGATACGTCCAAGCTCAAGGAATTAAATCGAGCTTGTCAGTTGAATGAAAGCTTATTGCGATTCATGTTCACCCGCGTGGACGCAAGATTGATCGATGCATTGGTGGCTCACGCTCAAGAAAAAGTGGTTGTGCCAATCGATGTACTTGAAAAAGTGGCGGTAGGCGTCGGCGGTGGCATCGACGATGATGAAGAATTAGAGGCTGACGACGAATAGGACATTCGGTGTGGCCAAACGCTCAATCGTTTTTTTAGGAATCGAGGCACATCATGGCTAGCTATAATCGTGTTATTTTGCTTGGAAACTTGGTGCGTGACATTGAGTTGCGGTACACCAGTAGCCGTATGGCCGTTTGCCAAAATGCAATTGCGGTCAACGACCGACGCAAGAATGCAAGCGGCGAATGGATTGATGAGACATCCTTTGTGGATGTCACGTTTTTCGGACGAACGGCGGAGATCGTTAGTGAATTCCTCAGCAAAGGTTCGCCAATCTTTGTAGAGGGTCGACTCAAGCAGGACACTTGGGAAAAAGACGGCCAAAAGAGAAGTAAACTGTACGTCATCGTCGACCGAATGCAATTGCTCGGCGGACGAAGCGACGGCAAAGGTGGAGAAGCTCGCCCGCGAGCAACTGCATCCGCGGGAAATACCCGTTTTGTGGATTCAGCAAACGAAGGGCCTGGGGCCATGCACGCCGGAAACAATTCCGACATGCACGTTTCCGAGGTCGGGGAAGATGTCTATGTCAACGAAGATATGCCTTTCTAAGGCATGCCGTTCGCAACGACGCAACGCACAAGCATTTGCTAAGCAACTCAAGAATTGATGACTTTTTTCGGATCCGAGTTTTAAAAAATGGCAGTTATTAAAAAGAAACGCGTTCCCCAGTTCCCACGCCTCCCAAAAGGCCCCAACGGTGGCATCCAATTGATGCTGATCCAAAGCGTGGAACATCTAGGCAAATCAGGCGACGTCATAGAAGTGAAGCCTGGTTACGCAAATAATTTTCTGCTGCCTGAAGGCCTAGCCATCGTCGCTACCGATCACCACAAGCGAATGGTTGAGAAGCACCGCGTCAAACTGCAAGATCTGGAGAAACAACGCCTCGTTGGATTGCGTGCGCTCGCGGACCAAGTCTCCAAGCAATCGATCAATGTCGAAGCAAATGCGAACGACGAAGGTCACTTGTACGGCAGTGTCGGCGCTACCGAAATTGTCGCAGCCCTCAAGGCAAACGGTTTCCATATCACTGCGGACCAGGTCAAGCTGGAAGGTGTGCTCAAAGAACTCGGACTCTACACAGTCAAGATTCAAATGCACACGGATATTTCAACCGAACTCAAAGTTTGGGTTGTCCCCACAGCAGCCCACTAACCGGAATGCTGCCGCGCGAAGAGTTCGTCGAACAAGCATACCTTTTTCGAATTCTTTCGGAACGCTTAGGCCTGGACATCACGCTCCAAGATCTTTTGGAGCAATGTCGGTTCGAAGCCTTGGCCACAACGAAGCTTCCGATGGCAATAGGCTTTCTGTCGACAGAGCTCAAGCACTCAGGCATCATGGCGCCTGGAATGAAGCGCCTGCAGCACTACTTCACTCCGTTCCAAACTTTCGTCGTCGACCAATCCGAGCAAGATGCGGGACAATTCGATTTTCGGACAGCTCTCAACATCCTACGCCTGGAAGCAGAGTTTCGAGCAGGCTCCGACAACCGACAAGGTTTGTTTTTCTATCAGTTTGAAGTCCTGTGCCGCAATCGACTGAACTACGACCGCGGCCTGAAGGCCATGAGCGACGACCCGCTCTACTCTCCTGAGTGGCGAGATTGGATTCTCATCGTCCGCAAGCAATTGGGAATCATCGACATTGCCGACTTGATCTATGGTCGCAGCGAAGAGTTTGTCCACTATCGCAAGCGCCATCTGGGTGAGGACGCTGAGGCTGAGTACCCTATCCTGTTCGGTGAACGCGAAGGAAAGATCGCATTTGCGAATCGCGGCAAGGAGCCATTATTCTTGTTCGCAGCCATGCAACGACATCTCGGCTATCCTGCGGTTCCTAAACGCGAAGTTCGCGATAACTCGATGGAGATGATTCCGCAAATGCATCGCCGCCTCGAACGACTTGAGATGCGGCTTAAGTTTATGGAAGATGAACAACGACAGGGGATCGACATCACCAAGTTCTACACAGGACCGACCAAACCCCCAATCGACCTTGATTAGATGCTGTAGGTACTATGAATCAATCACTCCCCTTCCTGCATGAACTTGCTCCAAAATTATTGACTCGCGAACTGAGTAGCCGCGAAGTCACGCAGTTCTTTCTAGATCGAATCGAAAAGTTACAGCCGTCGATCCGGGCGTTTATCTCGTGGGATAGCGAACTCGCGTTGTCTGAGGCGGACAAGATCGATCGCCGCAGGGAATCAGGCGAATCGCTTTCTCCACTGGCTGGCATCCCTATCGCGATTAAGGACATTCTTTGCACAACCGATTCACCAACAACTTGTGGCTCGCGGATGTTAGAGCAATATCGTTCGCCCTATGATGCTCATCTGGTTTCGAAGTTGCGGGAAGCGGGACTTGTCATTCTTGGAAAAACCAATCTCGATGAATTCGCCATGGGTGGTTCAACCGAAACAGGGTTTCAAGGGCCAGCTCACAATCCGTGGGATCTTGCTCGGACTTGCGGAGGTAGCAGCGGCGGATCGGCGGCCAGCGTCGCAGCGGCGATGGCGCCGATTGCTGTTGGTACTGACACGGGCGGATCGATTCGGCAACCAGCAGCCTTCTGCGGAGTCTGCGGGCTCAAGCCGACCTATGGACGAGTCAGTCGATATGGACTCATCGCCTATGCGAGCAGCCTTGATCAAGCCGGACCGTTTGGACATACGATTTCCGACCTAGCCATGGTTCTGCAAGTGATGGCAGGTCATGATCCTCGGGACTCAACGAGTTTGAATGTTCCAGTCGATGACTACACCTCTGCGATTTCGAAACCATTGGAGGGTGCCCGAATCGGTGTGATACGCGAACAGATCGATGGCGAAGGTCTCGACGCGGAAGTCCGACAAGCGATCTTAGCCGCAATCGATGAATACAGACGAACGGGTTGCAAGATCATCGACATCGCGTTGCCGCACACCAAGTACTCGATTGCAACCTATTACATCATTGCCCCTTGCGAAGCGAGCAGCAACTTGTCTCGCTACGACGGCGCACATTTTGGTTTCCGCGCAGCACTAAACAGCAAGCCTGTCGCGACTGGTGCAAGTAAACAGAACTCGCCGTTGGTCGAGATGATGAGTCAGACGCGTTCCCAAGGCTTTGGCCCTGAAGTGCGTCGGCGAATCATGTTGGGTACGTATACGCTCAGCGAAGGATACTTTGACGCCTACTATCTAAAGGCTCTCAAGGTTCGTCGTTTGATTCGGCAAGACTATGACGCTGCTTTTGAGAAAGTGGATGCACTATTGGGTCCGACAACACCCACTCCACCATTCCGCTTAGGCGAAAAAGTGAACGATCCGGTCCAGATGTACCTTGAAGATTTGTTTACCGTTGGGGCAAATCTAGCGGGAATACCTGCTATCTCGTTGCCGATTGGGAAAACCAAAAGCGGCTTGCCTATCGGCATGCAGCTTCAAGGGCCCGCACTGTCGGAATCACGACTACTTCAAATCGCAAACGATTATCATCGAGCCATCGACTATCGACCGATGCTGCCCCCGATCGCTGCCGATTGATGGACTCACTCTAGTTGCATCTCTTGGAACAGGATCACGGAGCGCACCGTGAAGCAGACTACTTTTCCCGCCATTACCTCTATGCTTTGAAGCTTTTTTCCTGCGTTTCGCTACCACTGGCTTTATGCCAGTGGGGCGATAATTGGTGGCTACTAGCCGCCCAGATACGGACCATGGCTCTCCACCGGTTTCATACCGGTGGAAGCAGCGTTTTTCGGATCCAAACGTTGCTTCCACCGAGTAAACTCGGCGTGGGAATTGTGTCGTAAAATCCCAGTCGAAATGTATAATTGGTCGTCGCTTCTAATCAACAGACTTCTAATCAACAGTCAAAGTCGCACCCAAAAAAGTTCTATCATGAACGCGCCGGAAATGCCAACTTTCGTGGAAATGCAAAATCGATTTGGTGCCATGCCAATCTCGCGGATTCGCCTAGTCCCACCTCCAGGTACAGCTACAGAAGCAGATGTGGTTGCGATTCATGACGCAGACAGGAGACTTTTCGAGCTTGTTGACGGAATATTGGTGGAGAAAACATTGGGGTCCAAAGAGTCAGAGATTGCTGTCTGTTTGAGTCGAATTCTGTTGAACTATGTTTTGCCGCGAAGACTTGGCAAAGTACTCGGTGCAGACGGCATGTTGCGATTGAACACTGGCTTGATTCGAATCCCGGATGTTTCTGTCATCTCAATCCAGCGATACCAAGCAGTCGCTGGAATTCAGGATCAACGCGTCTGGTCGGTTGTCCCAAACTTGGTCGTAGAAGTGCTTTCTGAGAGTAACTCACAGAAAGAAATGCAGGACAAACAGGCCGAGTACTTTCGTTTTGGCGTGGAAGAGGTCTGGTACGTTTCACCTTCACTCAAAACCATTTGCGTTTATTACTCGACCGAAGAATCGATCGTCATCGAATCGCCAGCCTTTTTTAACAAGAGCCGACTCTTTCTCGATTTGGTCTTCTCGCTGGACGATGTTTTTCTGGACGACGTTTGCCTTGAGTCCCAACGGGATGGCTGATCAAAGTAGCAGGTACGCTCCGCGTGCCGTCCGCAACATGGCTTTTTTGCTCCGAAAATCCCCCGACATCTGCCCATTTGTGGATAGTATTCGCTCAATGCACTAGAATCTCGCGAGTCTATTTTGGGCAGTACGGTTCATTTTTTTGGGGAGTGCTTCGCTATGCGTCTTGTTTCGTCTATTGCAATTGCAGCAATACTACTACTTGGTTTCAGTCACGCAAACTCTTTCAATGCTGAGAAAAAAACGATCAAAGAAGTCATGAAGGCTGGGCTGGCAGGGAATACAAGCTTGCTCAAGAAAGTCCTCGGCGGGGATGCATCTGCCGAAGAGAAAATGAAATTGCTTGATCTCTATATCGACCTAGTCGAAAATGATGCACCCAAGGGTGATGAAACAGAGTGGAAGATGATGGCAGGCATGGCAATGCTAACCGCTGCCAAAGTCGTCGCCGGCCGCGAGGGAGCCATCGACGAATTAAAGAAGGCTTCTGACTGCAAGTCCTGCCACGACAAGTTTAAGGGCAAGTGATTGCTCATTTGGCTTGCGACTTCGGGATGAAGAGTCGATATTCGCTGAACCGTGGCTCGAAGGAAGTATTCGATGCATTGCAGGCAATCAGCGTCAATTGGATAAGGAGACTACTCGTTCCTAGGCTCTGCCTGGGAACGCATTGCAGTGGAGGCTCTGCCTCCCGAGTTCACAAACTAAGGATGCATTTCGGCGAGGCGGAGCCTCGCTTGCATTGAGTTACCAGGCAGAGCCTGGTAACTAGATTGCACAGTGAAAGTAAAGATGAGGGGATCAACCGGTGGCATTCCGATCACGCAATGACATCGTGCACAATTTTTCCATGCACATCGGTCAGTCGAAAATCCCTACCTTGAAATCGATACGTCAAGCGTTCGTGGTCGATCCCCAGCAAGTGCATTACCGTCGCTTGAAAGTCATGAACGTGGCACGGATTTTCTGCCACATTAAAGGCTAGCTCGTCCGTTTGCCCATAAGAAAACCCGCTCTTGGTTCCGCCACCTGCCATCCAAAGGGTGAATGCATACGGATGATGGTCGCGACCCCAACGCGGGCGATTATTGATGTCGCCTTGAATGAACGGGGTTCGACCAAACTCGCCGCTCCAAATGACGAGTGTATCCTCGAGCAAACCAAGTCGTTTTAGATCTTGAACTAGGGCCGCACTTGGCTGGTCCGTATCTTTGCATTGAGTATACAGCTCGGTTGTTAAGCTGTTGTGCTGATCCCATCCAGCATGCATCACTTGGACAAATCGAACGCCGCGTTCAACAAGTCGACGCGCCAACAGACAATTGTGAGCGAACGTTCCTGGTTCTTCGACTTGAGAACCATACATGTCCAATGTCTCACGCGATTCACCGGACAGATCCGCCATTTCTGGCACGCTGGTTTGCATGTTGAACGCCATCTCGTACTGAGCGATTCGGGTTTCAATCTCGGGATCCGCCACGGAATGAAATTTCATCGTATTGAGCTTGGCGATATCATCCAACCACTCACGCCGCATCGGGCGAGACATGCCATTAGGATTGGAAAGATATAATACGGGATCACCACTACCTCGAAACTTAACGCCTTGATACTTCGACGGTAGGAAGCCTGGCCCCCAATAAAAATCATAGAAGATTTGCCCGCAGCTCGTGTTCTTGCTAACGCTGGTCATGGCCACAAAAGCGGGTAGATTTTCAGTCTCGGTACCAAGACCATACGTCAACCAGGCCCCAAGCGTGGGACGGCCAGGAATCTGTGCTCCGCTCAACAAAAATGAGATGGCTGGTGCATGGTTGATAGCGTCCGTATGCATACTCTTGATGAAGCACAAATCGTCCACAATTTTCGATGTGTGGGGCAAAAACTTACTGACCCAAGCGCCACTTGCCCCATGCTGCGCAAAAGGCTCCACTGGAGCTAGCATCAGCTTGTTGTTGGCATCGCCGGTCATCGTGCTAAATCGCCGACCGCCAACAAACTCTTTTGGAACCGGCTTGCCATTCATCTTTTGGATCTCGGGCTTCCAATCGAAAAGGTCGACGTGAGTTGGCCCGCCGTTCTGAAAAAGGTAGATCACCCGCTTGGCTTTGGCAGCAAAATGCGGAAGTTCCGGCAGGCCACCGATTCGGAGCGGATCGTTATTTGCGTTGACGGATTTTCCAAGCAGGGTGGCCAAGGCCGCTGTCGCCAATCCTGTGGACGCTTGGCCAAAGAAAGCCCGTCGCGCGGCATGTTGAATGGCGAGTTGAGAATGCGAATCCATCGGTCACTCTTTCGTTAGGGTTTCGTCAAGATTCAAAACAGCCAAGCACAACGCCGTCCAACTTGCCAACTCAATGCGGTCCAAATCGGAGCTTGCTTTTGAATCGCCGATGGCAAGTAAGCTATTCGCGTTGTTGGGATGCTCAGCAAATTCTTGGCGGCTTCGCGAAAGACCCGTGAGCAAAACATTTTTTTCGCTCGGTGTAGCCGTTCTAGCAAGAACTCGTTGAAACACGTGATCGATGCGAACTGCATCTTCGCTGGCTGGTGTGTTCAGAATCTGTGTTGCAAGCCCGCGCGCCGCCTCGACAAACGTGACGTCGTTTAGCGTGAACAGGGCCTGTAGAGGCGTATTGGTTCGCACAACTTTGACACTGCATACTTGTCTGGATGCATTATCAAAAAACATGGTTGGCCCAACGATTCGCCTCCAAAACGTGTAGAGACTTCGGCGATAAAGCGATTCTCCCACATCCTGTTTATATTTCTTATTGCCGAATGTCGCTTCCTCCCATACACCCTCTGGCTGATAGCCATTGACTGCAGGCCCACCAAGTGTTTTGACCAATAGACCACTTGCAGCGAGGGCTTGATCTCGCACCATCCAACTGGGCATACGGAATCTTGGTCCACGTGCCAAGTAACGATTTTCCGGGTCATCCGTCGCGATGGACGAATCGGAAAAGCGCGAAGACTGCCGATACGCATGACTGGTCACGATGAGTTGAACCAATTGCTTCGTATCCCAGCCACTATCTCGAAACTCAGCCGCGAGCCACTCGTGCAACTCAAGATAGCGAGGTATTTCGCCTTGCGATCCAAAGTCTTCGACAGTCTTTACTAAACCTATGCCAAAGAACTGTTGCCAAAAACGATTGACGATCACTCGAGCGGTGAGCGGTTGATCCTTGGAAACCAGCCATCTTGCCATGGCGAGCCGGTCAGCTCGCGAGTCTGTCGGAAGCGGTGGCAGGCTAGCTGGTACATTGGCGGTCACTTGCGGTCCTGGATCATTGTAAAGGCCGCGATTTAAGAGAAACGTATCGCGGGGCTTGTCGCGTTCGCCCATGACCATGACATCGGGTATTTTCGCCACGACCGATTTTCGTTGGTCTCTCAGTCCACTCATGGTTTTCTCTAACGATTTGGTCTCGTCATCGGATTGTTGGTGACGCTTAACCAAGAGTTCTCGCTCGGCTTTGGAACGTTCTGGTTCGGGCTTGGCAAGTGCCGATTCGAACTCTGGTTCGAAGGCTTCGAGGGCTGCATTCCTGTTCGAACTAGTCGAGAGCCGGAATCGTCCAATATTGTGTTGAGCATGTGAGGATTCGTGACGCAACAAAATCACAAGCCGCTCATTGGGCTCGAGTTGAATGGGTTCTTCGAAATAAAACGCGGCGCTGTGAGAACGATCCACGATTCGGCCCTCCCAGACCGCCCAACCCGTCTTCGAATCGCCATCTAGGGTGGTCGAAATCTTGTGCTCGCCTTGTTCAAACGTGGCCTTGGCGTCGACTATCTTGACACGGACGCGAGAGGTTGTGCCTTCGTTTTCGTTTTCAAGGCTTTTGCGGAAAATCTCCCGATAAACTTCGAAGGAAGTCAGTACAAAGTTCCCGCTGTCCGCCCTCGAAAGGCCATTCTTGGTCATGCTTTTGTCTTGCATGGCATCGAGCCGAATGGTTGCAACTGTTTCTGTCTCAGGCTTTAAAGCAATCTCATAAACATCATTCGTCGGATTTTCGCCCGAAGCGAGAACGGATCGATCGCCTTCGATTTTCAGCTTCTGATGCTGGGCGGTTGCTGAAAGTAAAGTGGCGACTTTCCAATCGAAAAATTGGGGCGACTGGCGCAGCATGTCTTCCCATTCGAGTTGCTTTGCAAGAAGCTCGTTCGCTCTCGCATTGATTTCGCCTTGTACGATCCGAATCTGAGCGTCGAACTTGTCGATTTGTGATTTTTGCTCTTGGTTTGGGACTGAAAGGATGGGTAGTGTTTTGGCGTTGCCACCACCTCCGTCGACAGGGGTCTGGTTAAAGAACGCGAATAACTGGTAATACTCGGCTTGTTTGACAGCATCGAACTTGTGATCGTGACATCGACAACAATTGAGCGTCAGCCCGAGCCAAACCGTCCCCATTGTTTCGGTCATGTCCATCACATAATCAACTCGATTTTCTTCGGCAATTCGCCCACCTTCGCCATTGATCATGTGATTGCGACAAAAGCCGGTGGCAAGTTTTTGTTCCAAAGTGGCATCGGGAAGCATATCGCCGGCCAGTTGCCAAAGAGTAAATTGATCGAACGGGAGGTTGGCGTTGAAGGCCCGAACAACCCAATCGCGCCAAGGCCACATGGTTCGTTCGTTGTCCCCTTGGTAACCGTTGGTGTCGGCATAGCGAGCTGCGTCGAGCCAATCCCATGCCATGCGTTCCCCGAATGCACTCGATTGCAAAAGACGAGCAACAACTTTTTCGTATGCCGCGGGTGTCGTATCTGCAACAAAGTCATCCACTTCGTTTACGGTAGGCGGCAGTCCCGTCAGGTCGAGAGTCACCCGCCGGATCAAGGTCCGACGATCTGCTTCGAGAGCGGGCTTCCATCCGCGACTCAATAACTGGCTCTGAATAAAGGCGTCGATAGGGTTGCGAATAGGGCTCGCTTCGCCCGTGTCCAAGACTGGAATCGCAGGCTTGATGAGAGGCATAAACGACCAGTGCTCTTCCCAGATCGCGCCCTGATCGATCCATCGCTTGATTGTTTCGATCTGGTCTTTCTTGGGTTGTCTGTTCGATTTTGGTGGAGGCATTCGTTCGTGGTCCTCGTGCGATAGCATGCGCCGGACCATTTCACTGGCGGATGCGTCATTGACTTGGATGACCGAGAGAGCCCCATCGCGTTGATCGAGCCTCAGGTCGGCTTCCCGATGATTGGTATCCGGACCATGGCATGTAAAACAAAGGTCCGACAAAATGGGGCGGACATCTCGATTGAATGACACGTGCTGCGAGCCTTCGGGAGGACTGGCTATCATTCGTTTTGACGACAAGCCGCTAAGCAGGGCCAAAAGAAAGAGCCAAGTAAAAATGATCCTATATGGGTTGCGAAATGGACTCATGTGCTTAACGGGAGACTCTTAGCAGGTGGCGGGCTCGTCGATCTAGCGAATGATACGATTGTACTTCAAATTTGTGTCTAGGCAGGAAGGTTAACTTTGCCGCCGCAGCCTGAATATCGAAAAGAGTTAATCGTTTGTTAACATTTGATTGGCGAAATATTAAGAAAAATAGTCCACCATTCTAACTTCCGTATTGGACGACACACAGCCAATCGCGGTACCGTTTCGATGAACGACGTAGAACGACAGGTAGAACTATGGAAGGGGTTTCAGATGGTTTGCTCGATTGGATCAACGCGATGAAAAGAACACTTGTTTCCATAGTAAGCGTACTTTGGATCCTCAATGCAATGACAACTTGTTTCGTGATGGCGGGTGATTCCAACGTGGTTCCAGTCAGCAAGCGCACCGAGAAAATATCGTTCCAAAACGGTGTCGACCACTATTCTGGAACAGTCGACACGGAAATATGGGCGCTCGCACCCACAACGTTGTTGGAATCCAACCCAAACGCTTCGTCCGATGCGAACAACGATGGTGGTGAGAGCCAGGTACTAATTCGCTTCGACAACATCATTGGATCGAGCCCCAACCAAATCCCGAAGAACGCCCGGATCGCTTCTGCCCGAATGCATGTTAGCGCTTTCGATCAAGGGAGCACAGTCAATCTGCATCGGATGCTTGTTCCATTCTCGAAGTCTGCGACCTGGAGTTCCGTTATCGATGGGATTTCCGCAGATGATCTGGAAGCTTCGCGGCACAAAGACAGTTTCACGTTTGGAAAGATTGCGGCCAACTCCTCGACCATTGTCTTTGACGTGACCGACACAGTTCAAGCTTGGGCAACAGGACAAGCCAACCATGGCTGGGTCTTTCTGAACACCGGCGGCAACGGTTGGGATTTCTATGCCAGCGAATTCGAGGAAACCGAACAACGCCCAAAGCTTGTTGTCGAATTCGAACGAGCCCGCTGAGCCGAAATCCCCTCTCACTCTATAACCTTTGAACGCTTTCCGAACCATCAAAAACTAGGAGCAATGGATGAGCCTGCAACGCAATCAACAATGGAAAAATGATCCATTCCACTTTCAACGTCCTTCGCGCAGGGACTTTCTGTATGTCGGATGGTTGGGTGGCGCTGGTTTAACCCTCGGAGAACTATTAAAGCTCGAATCGCAAGCGGCTGTTGACGGTCAAGCGAAAAAGAACGAGCCCAAAGCCAAGTCGGTGATCCACATCTATCTGCAAGGTGGATTCCCCCATATGGATAGCTTTGACCCAAAGCCCGACGCGCCCGCAGAGTATCGAGGCATCCTCGATCCAATCCAGACTTCGTTGCCTGGCGTCTACTTTAGTTCGCACATGAACCAAACAGCCAAGGTAGCTGACAAGATCACCGTCGTCCGCAGCATGACACATACCGAAGTCGATCATAGCCGAGGCGAACACAGCATGTTCACAGGCTATCGGCCAAGCCCCGCCCTGGTATATCCTAGCGTCGGATCGGTTGTAGCGCATGAGCTTGGGCCACGCGATGCGATGCCTGCCTATGTTTGCGTTCCAAACCAAGGAAGCCAATTTCTTGGTAGCGGCTACTTAAGCAACGCTTGTGGCCCTTTCTCGCTGGGTGCGGATCCGGCACGATCAAATTTCTCCGTTCGCGACTTGAATTTGCCGAAGGGGATCGACGAGACTCGGTTCAATCAACGCAAGGCCTGGAAAGAGTTGGTCGACGACCATTTTGCTCGCAACGAACGGGATGATTCGCTTGCCACTATGGATTCGTTTTACCAGCGTGCCTACGATCTACTCGCTTCTCCACAAGCTCGCGAGGCATTCAGCCTAAAGAAGGAAAACGACGCGACGAAGGAGCTCTACGGAATGAAACCGTGGGGACCCATTTTGCGACCGTCGGCGGGCGCGAGGCTGCTCATCGCAAGAAGATTGGTTGAAGCGGGTGCTCGATGCGTCACGGTGACGTATGGCGCTTGGGATACACATGCTTTTCACTATCGAAGCATCGGCACGCAATTGCCCGATTTGGATATGGCGTTTGCGGGGTTGATTCAAGATTTGGACCAACGGGGTATGCTCGATTCGACACTCGTGCTTGTCACAAGCGAATTCGGTCGCACTCCAAAAATCAATGCAGGTGGCGGTCGAGATCATTGGCCACGCGTGTTCAGCATCGTGATGGCGGGTGGCGGTGTCAAACGCGGCAGTATCTATGGCGCCTCCGACGCCTTGGCTGCGGAGCCCTCGGATTCGCCACTAGGCGTCGAGGACTATGTGACCACCGTCTACCACTTGCTGGGAATCGACGCCAGCAAAGCCCTCATGTCGCCCGGCGATCGACCGCAAGCAATCGTGATGAATGGCAAAGTAGCGCGAGGAATTCTGGCCTGATGCGATTCATGCGATTCATTTTCACTAGTTCGCTACTTTTGCTCGTTGTAAGTGTGCTACTGGGCTCTCGACTTTCCGCTGCAAACCCATCTGTGGAAGCGTTGATTCCACCCATTGGAACGCGAGGGACAAATTTCGCCACCGTCGCACGCGGATCTTCCCTTGGCAACGTCGAAGAAGTTCTCTTCTATAAAACCGGTCTGAGATGCGAACGAATCGAAAAGATCAACGACGACGAGGTTCGGCTGCATATTGCAGTTGCCGACGACTGCTCGCTTGGAGCCCATCCGCTCCGCGTGCGTTCGAAGGGTGGCATCTCGGAGCTTCGTGCGATCACCGTTAGCCCTTATCCGACGATTAAGGAGCTGAACGATAATGGTCCACAATGTATCGATCCAAACGTGACGGTCGTCGGCACGTTAGGAGCGGACGATGTAGATGTTTATCAATTCGCTGCAAAGGCAGGGGAGCGGATCTCTGCGGAAGCCGTCGCCGTGCGATTGGGAGTCAACTTGCTCGACACCGTTCTGACGCTTCGCGATGCCAACAAGAAAGTGTTGATGCGTGTTGACGATACTCCGATGCTCAATCAGGATCCGAGTCTTTCTATGAGAGCGCCAGCGGACGGAGACTACTTCGTCGAGATAACCAGCGTTGGTGCGAACGCAGACGCGGATAGTCCCTACGCTCTGCATATCGGGCATTTCCCGCGACCGACAAGCGTCTTCCCGCTCGGGGTTCGAGCGGATGTGGAATCGGAGTTGACCTTCATTCAAAATGATCAACCAAATACCGACATCATTCGAAAGTCGGTGAAGCTCCCCAGCGAGCCTTTTGGTCTCACTTGGCTTACGCTTATTGACGAAGGTCTAACTTGCCCGAGCCCAATCCCCATTCGTGTGACTTCCTATGCAAATGCGTCTGGCGATGATCCAAGTTCCCCTCAAGGCTCTTCGAGTGGTGCGCCCATATCCTTGCATGGGCGATTGGCAAACGAGGGTCAGTTTGGCCGCCATAGCTTTAAGGTTCCTCAAGACATGGAGATATGTGTCGAGGTGTTCGCTTCGCGGCTCGGTTCGCAATTGGATTCCATCGTCGAAGTGCGAAACCAAGACGATGAGTTGATCGCGTCGGGGGATGATATGGATAGCCACGACACACGCTTGATTTTTACGGCGAAAACCTCGGACACCTACGCTGCCACCGTTCGCGATAAACGCAAGCAGTTTGGCAATGGTTACACTTATTTGCTTGAGATTGTTCCGGTGAATAGGTCGATTACCACCTTTCTGCCTCGGCGCGATAAATTGTCTCAGTCTCGCCAAACGATCTCCGTCCCGCAGGGAAATCGTGCTTTGGGACTTTTGGGTGTACGGCGAGATCGAGTCAACGGCACAGTACAGTTGGCGTTGGAAAACCTTCCCTCCGGAGTTCGATTTGAAAGTCCTGTCATCGCTGATGACGCGTACGTCGTGCCGGTTGTGTTTGCCGCAGATGCAAGCTCACAAACAAGTGGTTCGTTGGCTAGCGTCAACGGTAGTCTGCACAATGACCAATCGACATTGTTGGGTTCGTTTCGGCAGGTGGTGGACTTGGTGAGCGGACCTGCGGATGCGATTTTCCAACCGATTGTGGTGGACCGTTTGGCAGTTTCTGTCACAGAGCAAGTCCCGTTCACGGTGGAGTTGACTCAGCCGGCAACACCGCTTTCGGTCGATGGAACATTGGCCATCGAGGTCAAAATTCACCGCTCCGTCGGATTCGATTCACCCGTGGATGTCGTGATCCCGCTCTTACCCGAATGGGTTGACTGCGAGGCCAAGACTCGCATTCCTTCAGGAAAAGACACCGCTCACATCGTCTTGCAGGCCATGCCACAAGCCAACGCGGGCAAGAGATGGCCGCTCGTCGTTGAAGCAAGTGTTGGACTAAGTGAGCGATCGACCAAGGTAAACGTTGGTGCGATTGACGTAATGCCAACTCCAGCATCGACCATTGGAATGCATAGCATCTCAAGTTCGCTTCGTTCGATAGCCATTGACGCATCGCCAGCCCATGGATCTATCGCAAACATCTCGGCTGAAGTGGGACAAACCGTCGGCTTCGAATGCAAACTCGAACTGCAAGATGCCGTTCCGAGCGACATGATTGCAACCGTTGAGGGGCTTCCAAACCGAGTTGCAGTCGAGCAAGTTGCGATCCAGCGCGGTGCTAAATCTATTCGCTTTCGGCTCGTTCTCGATGAAGATGCTCCGACGGGCACGTACGACAAGCTTGTCTGCCGATTAACTGGTGAACTGGACGGGCAAAAAGTTACCTATTGTGTTGCTCGCAATACCAAACTAGTCATCGCGGCCAAAGGCCAATCGCAAAAAGATGAATTGGGACGTCCTCTTAGCCCGTTGGAAGCTCTGCGTCTTCGGAACACGAAGTAAAAAAGGGTTGTCATGTTAAAATCTACTGTTCTCGCTTTGTCTTGCGTCGTCTTGTACTGCGCGTTCCTGGTGCAAAATACGACTTCGACAGAGCCAGACACGAGCAAGCGATCCGTCGGTTCGGACAAACGTAGTTCTGCCGCGGCGCTACCGAATCTTGAGTCGTTGCAGGTTGAGCCAAGCTTAATTGTGCTGCAAACCGCTCGAGATCCGCAATCGGTTGTGGTTACGGCTCTGTACTCGGACGGTAGCACGAGCGATGTGACCTCATTGGTAGAACGAAATACCGTATCGTCCCCCGACGACAAGTCGAAAGCTCCAGTCGTTGACTATCTATCTGAGACATTCATTCCCCGCCGAGACGGAACGGCTCAAGTCACGTTTCGTTTTTCCGGACTTGAGACCGCGGCCAATGTCACCGTAAAGGGGTCCAGCAACCAACCTGAAATTAGCTTTCGAAACGAAGTCATGCCTACACTGACTCGTGCGGGTTGTAACACGGGTAAATGCCACGGTTCCGCATCCGGAAAGGATGGCTTTCGATTGAGTCTCTTTGGTTACGATCCTGCGGGAGATCATTATCGATTGACGCGTGAAATGAGCGGGCGTCGCATCCGACTCACGGATCCAGAGAGTTGCTTGCTGATGGCCAAAGCGACCGGCGAAGTTAATCACACTGGAGGTCAACGCATCGAAACGGGCACCAGCGCCTACGAGACTTTAATTCAGTGGCTGCATGAGGGGGCAAAACCGGATGCGAAAGATTCGGTCTTGCCAATCGGCATCGAGGTATTTCCCAAGCCTACGGTGTTTGCCGAACCCAATGGCGAGCAAAAACTAATCGTTGTGGCCAGCTACAGTGATGGTTCGCAACGCGATGTGACGCGTCTAGCTGTCTTTATGAGCAATAATGAGGCAGCCGCTGCCGTTTCTGAAGATGGACTGGTCCAAGCAAACGGACCTGGCGCAGCCTTTATCTTGGCTCGGTTCGATCAGTTCACGCAAGGCTCCACGATCATTGTTAGGCCGGACAAACCCTTCGAATACCCACAATTGCCAACGCAGGGCGAAATCGACCAGTTGGTAGACAACCGCTTGCGATTCATGCATTTAGCACCTTCGGAACTTGCAAATGACCAACAATTCCTGCGTCGCGTCACGATTGACTTGATTGGATTGCTGCCGACACCCGACGATTATGTTCAATTCATGAGCGACACATCCGCAGACAAACGCGAAAAGCTTGTCGATCGATTGCTCAAGCGGCCCGAGTTTCGTGATATTTGGGTCATGAAGTGGGCTGAGTTGTTACAAATACGAACCAATAATGGAGTCAGTCCGAAAGCGCTTCGCCTCTATGATCGATGGCTACGCGACGCGGTGCATGCCGGTACGACGATCGACAAGATTGTTCGCATTCTGTTGCCCGCGAGTGGCGGTTCTCTCGAAAACCCCGCAACCAACTACTATCAAACCGAGACAACGCCACAATTGTTGGCTGAAAACGTTGCTCAGGTATTCTTAGGAACTCGCATTCAATGCGCTCAATGCCACAACCATCCTTTCGACCGTTGGACAATGGACGACTATTATGGATTTGCTTCGTTCTTTAGCCAAGTCGGATACAAGCAGGCCGAAGATCCACGTGAATTGACGATCTACAACGCCGCCGAAGGAGAGATGCTCCATCCGACCAGCAACCGCCGCGTGTTTCCCAAATTCCTCGGGGCTGAAATTCCTAAAATGAATGAGGGTCAGGACAATCGGCAAGTGCTCGCCGAGTGGGTTGCTTCGCATGAAAACGGTGCCTTCGCGAAGAATATTTCCAACATTATCTGGGCGCATTTCTTCGGTGTGGGCATCGTGGATCCGGTGGACGACATGCGCATTAGCAATCCCCCGTCCAATCCAGAATTGCTGGATCATCTTGCTAAGAGATTGGTCCATCATCAGTTCTCGCTCGAAGGCATCGTTCGCGAGATCTGCACGTCCAGAACCTATCAGTTGGCAACCCAACGCAACGCTTCGAATCAGTGGGATGAGCGTGAATTCTCGCATCAAAAGATTCGCCGAATGCGAGCGGAAGTACTTTTGGATTGTATCACTCAAGCCACGGAGACAACGGATCGATTGCCCGGTTTGCCGGCCGGTTCGCGAGCGGTACAAGTTGCAGATGGATTGGCTGCCCACTACTTTTTGACGACATTTGGTCGCTCGAATCGAGCCACCCCTTGCACGTGCGAAGTCAAAACATCTCCCACCTTATCCCAAGCGTTGCACTTGCTCAATGGCGAGACGACAGGGGGCAAAGTAAGCGACGGGACGTTTGTACCGAGAATGCTTGAGGCGGGAAACTCGGCAGGAGATGTCGTCAAGGCAATCTATGTTCGCTGCTTGACTCGTGAACCTACCGATCTAGAGCTCAAATCCGTCTTCGCAAAACTGGAGTCCTACAAGGAATCTCGTGATGGCCTAGAAGATCTGTTCTGGGCCATCCTAAACTCTAATGAATTCGTATTCAACCATTAATAAAAGATGTCTTACAACACACTTAAAAGTTGGCATAGTCGGTTTAGCGTAACTGGCGGTTTTCTCGTGTGCATTGTCTCTCTATGGCCGAATCGTCTTGTAGCCCAGAGCATGGCATCGCAATCCGATGAACCGAGCGCGAACCAAGTCGTTTCCTATGACGCCGTGCAAGTGGTCATTCGCAAGCACTGTGCGAGTTGCCACAATGAAGACCAACCTCGCGGCGACTTGGTCTTAACCTCGTTGGACAAGGTTATGGCAGGTTCCAGTTCAGGGCCTGTTGTCGTGCCTGGTAGTGTTGCCGAGAGCCCGTTATACACGCTCGCGGCTCACTTGGACTCACCCAAGATGCCGCCCAACAAGCCTCGTATCTCACAACGGGAACTCAACTTGATAGAACGCTGGATCAATACGGGGCTCAAAGAGGAAGTGAACTCTAGTATCGCCAAGTTACCCATGGATAGCGAAACAATTGTTACTAACGATACGAAACAGCAAACAGTAACCTCATCTCTTCGCCGATTATCTGAAGCGACACCCATTTACGCAGTTGCTGCCCATCCCTCCGATCCGATTGTCGCCGTTGCAGGTTTCCATCAAGTTATCTTGATCCGAACCGATACTGGCAAGATCCAAGAGCAAGCCATAGACGTCGGTCAACGCGATGTGAGTGCATTGAGATTTTCTCAAGACGGAAAACGGCTTTTTATTGCTGCCGGAATAGCGGGTGGTTCTGGGACCGTGATGGTCATAGATTGGCAAGAACAAAAGTGGCTACCGAATGTTGGCGATGAACTCGATACCATTGCATCCCTCGATTGCAATCACGACTCGTCGATGCTTGCGATAGGTACCACTTCTCGCGTAGTGAAAACACTGCGAGTGGACTCTGGCGAGCAACTCAACGCGCATCGCAAGCACACCGATTGGGTCTTGTCCGTTGCGTTCAGTCCAGACGGTCTGCTGCTGGCCAGCGGCGATCGATTCGGTGGAATTCACGTTTGGGAATCCGAGTCGGGGGCAGAGTTTGCGGGACTGCGCGGGCATTCGGGCGGAATCACTGGGTTAAGCTGGTCCCGCGATGGTAACCAATTGGCTTCGTCGAGCTTAGACGGAACTGTGCGCGTTTGGGATATGCACACATTGCAGAGCGTTGAACGTTGGGGTGCGCACGACAAAGGGGCATTGTGCATATCCCGCGATTTTGAAGATCGTCTTGTCACGGGTGGCCGAGATGGGACAGTTCGGCAATGGGGATCGGATCGGTCCAAACCCGTTTGGGAGAACCGGCTTTCCGATGAAGTGCTTGGACTGGCCAGTCTAAAGGGTGGGCTGTTGGCTACAGATGCTGGCGGTAGTGTTCTGCTGTTCAACACAAAGGACGCAGAGACGACTGGGATAGCTCTTGCTTTACCGATTCAAAAGACAAAACGCGTTTTCACGACGATCGCACCCATAGCGCCTAAGCGAACCTCGATCGCGAGTCAGCTTGCCTTATCGGATGCAACGATCTCGAACGATTCAACAAGTCTATCGAGCATTCCAACTGGCTTCGCTTCCGATCTGGAGGAGAGCAGACGTGCATTGTTGAGCATTGAGGAATCGTTGAAGCAAACCTATCGAACGGCGGAACAGCTCGAAGAAAGCGTTGCGAGGCTCAAGCAAATCATCGCATTGCAAGAAGCGAGACTGAAGCAACAAGAGATTCGAGAGAAAAAATTGAGTAAATAGGTACATCCGCAACTGTTTTTCAACCCAACGCGCCGTTGGGCGATAGCCCCGGTTTTCCAATTGCTCGACATTCGTCGAGAACCGGGGCTATCGCCCTTCGGCTATCAGTTTGTTTAACCACCCGCCCAATCCGATGATAAACCTTAAAACGATTGCCTTCTTTGGACTTACCGCATTTCCAATTTCTCGAATGGTGGCGGATGACTGGCCCATGTGGCGGGGGCAACGCGGTGACGGAATCAGCCTTGAGAAGAACGCACCATTGGAATGGTCGCCCGAAAAAAACATCCGTTGGAAGGTTGCGATCCCCGGCAACGGACGATCATCCCCAATCGTCTCGAAAGACAGTGTCTTCGTCACAACTTCATCCCCCGACACTCAGAGCCGTCGATTGATGCGAATCGATCGCGAATTGGGAGCCGTTGTGTGGGATATCGAAGTGCATTGCGGGCCAATCGAGCAACAGCACAAGTTTAACACGAGCGCGTCGAGTACACCTGCTACCGACGGCAAACGCATCTACACGATGTTTGTCGATGATGAAAAAATGATGGTCGCAGCAGTTGGCTGGGATGGAAAAATCGAATGGCAAATTAGTCCTGGCAGCTACTCTTCTAAGCATGGTCTGGCTGCGTCCCCTGTAATTTGCGAAGCTGGTCTTTTGGTAAACGGCCATCAAGATGGAACAGCCTTTATCGTTTTACTCGATCCAGCCAACGGCCACGAGATTTGGCGATACAAGCCCGATGTGGACCTTCGATCTTTCTCAACGCCCGTCATTGCACCGATCGATGGGAGTCGGCAAATTATTGTGTCTGGTGCGAGACAAACGTTGGGTTTGGATATCGCAACGGGCACTCGACTTTGGTGGGTGGACGGACCGACAGAAAAAGTGGTATGCACTCCATCGATTGGCCTTGGGCATATCTTCAGCTTTGGCGGTTCTCCGGATGTAAGAGCGTTCGCGGTTCGACAGGGTGGACGCGGCGATTTGACAAAGACAAACATCGTTTGGACCAAGGACAGGGGTATGCCGTATGTACCAACGCCATTGCTATACAAAGAATGGATTCATGTTATCGATGATATGGGTATTTACTCGTGCCTCGAGCCGGTCAGCGGACGCGTACTAAAAACCGTGCGAAAGGGTGGTAACACCTACAGTTCACCGGTTGGAATTGCTGACAGGGTGTACTTTTTCGACGACAACGGACTATGCACGGTGATTGCCAACAATCCAAACTATGAGGTGCTTGCCAAGAACTCGCTCGACGAACTGGTCCAAGCGAGTCCAGCGATTTCCGATGGTGCGATTTATGTCCGTGGAGAGCGTTATCTGTGGAAGATCGAGTCAAGTGCCGAGGGTAGCAGTCCTTCGCGCTAAACAGCATAGGGTAAAGAACTTTCCGAAACATTAATTCGCTGGCAAACCAAATTGACGGAGTTATGATCGACGCCCCTCGATGCGGAGGAAACTGTAAAAAACATCAACCTTACTTGGACACCAAATCCGATGCATCAGTATGGACAGGGTCTGCCAGACTTCGAATTTTCGCTAGGTCGTCCATCAATTTACCATTCATTAAATCAGAGTCTATCTTCTGGTTGAGTGAAAACCAATGTACTCTCGCCATTACAACCTTTAGCACTCTCCTCTGTTTCTTTTTGTCAGGATTGTCCGCATTTACAACCGACACCATTGGCCCTGATTCGTTAATGACGGAAATTGGCACAAACGTACCTTCCAAGTCCTTCCATTCATAATACTCGTCAGTTTCGGGTAGGCTGACTGGCTCACGTTTGCTTGTGATTAACTTGGTGCGGGGCATCAACGTTACTGGATCAAAGGAACTTCCAATCAATACGTTCAACCTATCGAGTTTTTGCGTGAAACGTATCTCTGAGTCTGAACTAATTTCTCTAACAACGGGAAGTACATCGCCGGAAGAACTCGCAGGATTGTTTCGACGCGAGCATATTGAGTCAAATGTTTCCATATCTCCCTCAATAGCCGATCCAAAACGAGTCGGAAAATCTAACAGTCCTACACAACGAAGATCTGGTATATCCATGTTTTTTAGGACATCCAAAAGCTTCGGCTCAACTTTATTCTTCTCACCTGGGAAGCTTCGAAAGTACCCCACCTTACCATTAAACTGGCCAACCGTCGCAATACTCAGCTTAGTGTCACCACGCCTTTGTTCAGATATGTTAACACAAAAGAACTGATTTGCTTCGAAATCAACCGCGAGCCTAATGAACCTTGTTAACGCGACATCGGAGTCGTCGTCAGGCTGAAAATAGTCCATTCGGATCAAGCAATCATACTGCCGCCAGCACGATGCATTTGCTATCGCACAATCTTTAAATTTTGTGAGTTCGTCGCCCGAAGCTGGGGCCAGACTAAGACAAGATGCGAGGGCAAACACACAAAAAAGAGCTGTCCAGTCGCTCAAAATCGGTCGCTTCATTTTAAATTTACCCTCGGCTCAAGAAATGCACATGAAAGACAATCATAGCGTGCCCGTGCAAGGAGACGACAAAACGAATGTCGCCTTACTAACAAAATTCTCGAAATCTACACCTACAGCTGCCTTGCACTGAAATGACAAATTTATAAATCTGCATTCCGTACAGTCTCGCTTTTTTGAACAAACTACTGATCCTGTAAAGGTCAATGTGTTGAAGCCCGGAAATCCTGGCAAGGCATCTGTATGGGCATTGTAAATATTTGATTGCTTCTGCGTTTCAAAATCGCCGTCGCACGGATCTTCCTCGCAGCCTCGACAGGGACTTGTGGCAAAGGTGGCAATACATGCTTCGTCTGTAATGTTGCCGCATACGATTATGTTGACAATCGGAAGCTCCGGAGGATCACTATAGGCAAAGGTACTGATCGCAGAAACAAAGACCAAACACAATAAATGTCTAAACATAATAACCTCCAGAAAATCGAACACACTTCTCGTTAAAGCCCAACAACACGCGTTGTTTGCTCACTGATTCCTTCGTTCCAACCAAATTGCCATCTCAAATTTGAGGGCAGTTTCTCGCTTTTCGATTGAACTTCCGCTTTATTGATTTCAAGCTTAACCCGATACACCGATGCGGAAACTTTATTTGACTCAACTTTGATTGCGACTCCATTGTCTGTGGCGCAACCAATAGATATTTCATCGTTCACCTTGGTCTTGCCACCGACGCCAGGAGTGTCGGCAATTCGATTGTCTCGGATAATTGCATTCGCGACCCAGCTTTTTTCGCTTGCCTTGAACCGAATCAACCCAGGCAAAATTACAACGGGACTTTCACGACCGACGAAGCACGGAATCGCATTACTAATTCCAGACTTCTTGTCTTGCACAATTAGTTCACCCGCCCAAGCCAGTTCGCCGGTGTTTTCAACTGTCGCAGTACAAATGGCGAATTGGCCGTTACCGTCCGACACCACCCTAATTGACAGTACAGACAAATCTCCTGTCCCCTTCAGAACTATATCGCCAATTTCCAAAGGGGAAGTATACAACAAAGGCACCTTAAACTCACAACGGCTAGAATCATGACCAAGATTATGACCCACCGAATCCACCCTAAAACATGCAATACCCCGAAAGCGGAAGACAAAACCAAATTGAAATCTCGACGAATCAGATTCATCAATCCGCACTGGCTGAGTCATTGATTCCTTCTGTGCCTTAGTCGGCACCTTCATTTTTATCTCAACGATTACTTCTTTGCCTGGCTCAATAACATCCCCAAATGCCTTCCCAGACATGCACGAGCATCCCAGTGTAATTTTCTTTATCTTAAACGGTTCGCTTGTCAAATTCCCTACTGACAAACGAACGGTTACATCAGCACCCGCCTGAAGTTCCCCGATGTCAATCGAGGTAAAGTCCGTTGCGGATCTACTCGCAATGGATACTTTTCGTTCCACCACCGTCAACTTTTCTTCGTCCGAAAATCCGTTTGTGCCATTAACAAGAAAGAGGAGGCAACTTAGACACAAAGTAGACCGACTTCGCGATGGCATGTACAGTTCCTAAAAGATAATCGGACCGTTACTCTGTTTCCACTTCGAAATGTGGTTATAACGACTGCATTTGTAATTGCAAGAGGTTCAAACCAAGGTTTACATTTTTTTTGATGATGGTGGTCATAGACCTTATCCGATAAACTGCAATTTCTGTCGTGTTCGGCGGGTGTAACTGGCAACCTGCTGCTGTTTTGATGTGAACTTAGGAAATTGGGGTAAACAAAAAAACGGCCAACCTGCAAGGGATTTGGGCATCTAACCATTTCACCAAGGAAGGAGGCCGTAGCCGAGGCGGGAAGCTCGGCAGGAGATGTCGTCTAGATAATCTATGTTCGCTGCTTGACTCGTGAACCTACCGATCAAGAGCTCAAATCCGTCTTCAACGTTATCTGTGGAAGATCGAGTCAAGTGCCATGGGTTCCAGTCCTTCCCGCTAAAGAGCACGTCCGTTGAACCATTTGTCTCCTTTGCTATACTTCAAGCATTATTTTCACCGCTTCTGCCTTCATTGGCACAACAACAACCTCGTGCCTCAAATGGAAAAGGCATGGTTTTTTGAACGCCGAAAATATTTTATATGAATACGAATCCCTGCGATCTTTTTCTTAAAGCGGAAACTTTTTTAAATACCTGTTATCATGAATTGGAAATCACCGACAGGCTGCCCTCCCGACTGGAAGAAGTAAAAAAGGAGATAGCAGCCACTGGAACCTATTTACAAACTGTCCAGGAACTCACACATGGTGCGCGCATGGCCTGGAGGAACAGCAACCGCTGTATTGGCCGGCTCTACTGGAAGACCCTTAAGGTCATAGACGCGCGGCATTGCTCGACTGATGACGAAATTTTTGACGCCCTGGACCATCATGTAGATTACGCGTTCAATAAGGGCAACATCAGGTCCGCCATAACGGTATTCAGGCAGCAAATGCCCGGTGAAGCAGAAGGACCGAGAATTCTTAATCATCAACTGGTTCGTTTTGCAGGCCATCAGCAAACGGACGGCTCCGTTCTAGGAGACCCCTCCGAAGTGGAATTTACCAGATGGTGTCGCAACCGGGGGCATTCCTTCGAACACACGCCTTTTGATATGCTTCCACATGTCATTCAATGGCCGGGGCGCGAAGCAGCCATGAAGTTGTTTTCACCGCCTGAAGGGATGCTCATCCCCATTATGCATCCGGATTTTGAATGGTTTGAAGCGTTGAACATTTATTGGTATGCCGTACCCATCATTTCTGAAATGATGCTGGAGATTGGCGGCATACGCTACACCGCCGCACCTTTCAACGGATGGTATATGGTGACGGAAATTGGCTCAAGGAATTTCGGGGATGAAAACAGGTATGACCTACTGCCGGTGGTTGCCCGCAAAATCGGGTTGGATACTAGCAATGATGATACACTCTGGAAAGACCGGGCGCTGGTGGAGTTAAACAGGGCGGTGTTGTTTTCGTATCATCGGAAAGGCATCACCATGTCGAGCCATCATGAAATTTCAGAGCAGTTTATTCAGTTTGAATTATCGGAGCAGCGGCGGGGCAGGAAAATAACCGCCGACTGGATATGGATCACTCCCCCGATGAGCGCATCGGCTACCAAGGTTTTCCATAAAAATTATGATAATACCGTAGTGACACCTAATTTTTTCTACCAGGATCCGGTTATCGGCAAACCCAGGAATGAACCGATCCAAGGATGCCCTTTCCACAGCAATTCACTGAAAGAAAAGCTATAAACTACGACTATCTCGTGATGGCCTAGAAGAAGCAGAGACGACTGGGATAGCTCTTGCTTTACCGATTGAAAAGACCAAACGAGTTTTCACGACTAGCGCACACCTACTAACTGCCAATAACCCCACCGTCACGTCTTCGTATGGCGATGGTCGCGGAGCGGGGGCGTCCCCCATCCGGTCCGTCCGGCCAGTTGCTGTACTTGGTTGGCGCCATCGGGTCGCTGACTTCGTCGGCTGGCTCACCTGGGTGTTGAATGTTGACGAACATGGTCTTGCGATCGGGCGTCATAGCAATTCCAGTTATTTCGCAACCGCGAGGACCGGTTAAAAAGCGACGTACTTCCCCCGAAACAGGATCTGCCGCGAGCATCATGTTATTACCGAGCTCGACGTAACCATCCTTTCCAAGGACGCTGCTGGACATGTCGGTTTGGATCCAAAGAACGCCAGACGAGTCAAATTTCAGACCGTCCGGGCATCCGAAGGCATCGCCCATGACATTGCCATGATGCGTCGGGTCCTTGTGAGCTGGGTTCCCAGCGACGACGAACACTTTCCACTGAAAGCTCAAGGCTGCAGGATCGTCGCTATTCTCCTTCCAACGCAAGATATGTCCGAACAAGTTGTTAGCCCTTGGGTTTGCAGCGTCGGCTTCCTTACGACTTTTGTTGTTCGTAAGCGAAACATAGACCTCGTGGGTCTTTGGGTGGACAGCGACCCACTCAGGACGATCCATCGGTGTAGCACCAGCAGCAGTGGCCGCTAAGCGTGTTCGAATGCAGATATCTGCTTGGTCGAAACCCTCGCTATCGTTGGAATGTTTCTTCGTTGGAATTCCATTCTCTCCAGGCACAAGTGCCAACCATCGACCGGTTCCATCGGCATCGAACCGAGCGACATACAGCGTTCCCTCATCCAAGAGGTTGTTGCTCGAACCGTTGCCATTTTCGGATGTCTTCCAAACGTTCTTTGAAACGAATTTGTAGACAAATTCATTCATCTCATCGTCCCCCATATAGACGACGATCCGACCGTCTTTCGCGACCACGAGCTCTGCGTTCTCATGTTTGATTCTGCCCAAAGCCGTTCGCTTAATAGGCTTGGAACTTGGATCAAACGGATCGATTTCGACTACAAATCCAAATCGCTTCGAATCATTGTCCGGGTTGGCAAGATCGAATCGACGATCTTGTTCCCACCATCGAAAGGCTCCTACCTTTTGACCATTGATGGTATAGGCAAAGCCGCTTGGGTTAAGTCCATATCGTTTTTGGTCGGCCGAGGGTGTGAACTTTGGTTCGTTGGTCCCAAAGACCCCTTGGAAATTCTCTTCGCACGTAAGATACGTTCCCCATGGAGTTCGACCGGCCGCACAATTGTTGATAGTTCCGCGTACTGGCTCGCCCAGTTGCCCTGCCGCAGGCCCCGAGATCTTCATCGGCGTGTCCGCAGTGATTCGACGTGCTTTAGGAGACGGCCTTAGTTCCCACTTGCCGGCCGCATTGCGCTCGATTTCAACAATCGATACTCCATGAGAGGCCATCGATTTACGTACTTTCTCAAGGGGCATGAGTGCCGGTGGCAAAGGCTCCAAGCCATCCGAAAAAAGAAGCACTTGATCGGTGTACTCATGGTTGACCGCGAGCAAACCACGCTGATTGGGATCCTGCCCGGGGATTGCAAAGAACTCCATTCCGTCGTGCCCCATACCTGCTTGGAGCATCTGTTCGTCAGCCGTGTTCGACGCATCCGCACGGAACTTTGGCGTCGAGCCATTGATCGGGTCGCCCCAGCGATAAAGCACTTCCGTTTCGTAACCTTCGGGAACAACCACGGCGTCGCTTTGTGAAGCGGAAACATTCTTGAAATGGAAGAGGGATGTCGGAACGTTGGGCTCCACCACTTCGCGAGTCGCAACTTCTGCAGCCTCGCTCGAATTCGACAACAACGCAGAGCAAGCTCCCACCATCGCAACATTCAAGAATGACCTTCGATCAAGCGACTGTTCAATCATTTCCCGAAGAGGTGTTGCCCGAAGAGGTGTTGCCCCAAGCGATGTTGCCCCATGCGATGTTGATTGTGAATCCACTTCAGAATGGCTCTCGGTGTTCATGGTTTGTGATGGGTTCGTGGTCATGGCGTTACTTGACGTTTGGTTGATGCACAAGGGACATAACGTAGAGCATTTCTCTGGCGATCTGCTCGCCCCGCTTGTCGTAGGTGGCGGATTCACTCGGCGTACCATCCGAGACCTTGGGGTCATCGTATGGAATTGCAACTCGCAAATCGCATCCAGGAGCTGTTGGACATGCCTTGTCGGCTTGCGAGCAAGTCATGATTGCACAATAGCCACTGGTTGGGTTCGGAGCATCATTGTAGACTTTGGAAAAACAAGTGATAGGCTCTCCACTATCTTGGAAACGTACGGAATAGTGAGGGTTGGCATCCGAAGGGGACGTCGCGTCCGCTTTGAAACCAGAGCGTTTCAACGCTGCAATCGTGCGAGGGTTGCAAGCCGTGGCTTCCGTCCCACCCGAGAATGAGACGACGTTTTTGATTCCGTAGTGAGATGCAGCCGTTTGCGCCCACACTTGTGTGAAATGACTTCGCCGCGAATTATGAGTGCACACGAAGGTCAGTTTGGCAGGCTTGCCTTGCGAGTCGCATTTTTGAATGTAGACGGCTAATTGCTTTAGCTGCGCTTTTCGCTCGTCGGATATCTCGCCAAACTCGGCCTTGCGCTGTTCAACAAATTTCGCAATCTCTGGGTAAAGTTCGGCACGCGTCGAAGTTGTTGTCATTGAGAACATCCACAAACAAGAAAGTATTGTCAAAGAACGTATCATGTCTACCTCACTCTGTAGGTCGCCTGAACACATCAAAACCGAGCGCGTAGATTATCTCATGTGCGGTTTCTGGCAATCCCGGCGTTGTTAAGAATCGGTGAAGAGTCGTGGAGTTTTATGGAAGTTCCAGCCTTGATTCTCGAAAAATAGACTGCCGCGATGACCGTAAAGACCAAGCTAATCGCCACCGATATCCAGCAGGCCCACCGAAACCCGATCAAAATTTGCGTTGTAGAAGAAACGTCTGCCTTTGCCAAAAAGTTTCGGAAGATCATGATGGCGACATACCCGCAGTAACCTAACGAATCAACAATGTACATCAGAAAGCCAATGTTGCCCCGATCGCGGGTCAACGCAATCATCCGCTCGAACACCGTCGTGTGAATGGCCACATAGGGCAAGTACAGGCCCGCTCCGACCATTACCATAAATCCAAGCGGCGAAATGATCGACATGTCTTGAAGAATCATTGAGCCAGCGATCATCAGAAAGCCTACGAAGGATACGCCAAATGAAAGCATCAAAGCTCGCTTGTTGTCCCGAATTGCAACGCTGAGACCGTTTACCACAAGCACGATGGCTGCAACACATGTATCGATTGTCGCATAGGCTGAGGGCTTTACGTTCGCCCCCATGCCCGAAAGTATCTCGGGCGCAAAGTCGTCTCGAAAACTCCGAAGGATGGTCGTCAAAAAGTACAAGACAGCCACCGATCCAATGCCAACGCCGTACGTCGACAGCAAGCTCCATCGATCTGCTCCCGACATGGGCGAACGTTCGCTTCGTTCCAGAATATCTCGATCAGTGGGTGAAGGGACTTGCGCAAGCATCCAAACACTTACCAGCAACGGAACGACAAATAACAGCCCTGCAATAAACGGCATCCATCGTTCTGCAACCACCATCGAAAGCCCTAACGATTCGGTCGAATAACCAAGTACCCATTGCCCAATCGTTTTCGAAAAGCCACCCGCCAATATAAAACTTGCACAAAGCCCCGCCGTCAAGGCTTCTGTCATGCGTCGCCCCTCAAGGAAACCGAGCACCAGACCAAAGACCATCCCCAGCGGCAGCCCATTCAGAAAAATGGCGAGTATATGAAACGGTGGGGGAACGAGAGCAAACAAGAGCAATGCCAAGTGAGACGCCAAGATCAACCCCAGCAGCAACACCGCGCGCTTGCCGCGAGACACTTCCGAAACAACTTTTACTCCGATCAGTTTCGAAATCAGATAACCGATCACTTGAGCTGAAACCAGCAGGGTCTTCTGATCCCAATCCGACAAAACGGCTTCTTTGTAGGACGCAGCCGTGAAAGGCTTTCGGAACATATACATGCAAAAGTACGTCCCGAAGGCAGCGGTAACCGCCCACAGGTTGAGCAACCATGGACGTTTGCTCAATTCAAGTTGAAGTCGTGAGGTAAAGTACATTCTGGATTTTTATAGGATGATCCTACGCAGTTGCCGCTTCGGAACAAACCGTTAGCAAGGGAACAAAATACTCAATGTTGGGTATTTCCTTTTGCTCATCCTTGGCCAGATCATCCCATCGCCGAAGCACCAACGCTTCCTGGCAGTAAGGCTCGGCGCGAAATGATTCAAGCTCATCGTTCGACATGAGTCCCCCTTGATCGTGAAAGCTCTTGAGCGACGTGGGTGATAACGAGTGAGCGTATTCCGGCTCGACGGTGCAAAGAAATCGCTTTGCCAGCACGTGAAGTCGCACTGGATCTGCCACCTCGATTCCAAAGTTGGTCAGCAACCACTGGTACGCTTTTTCTTCGTGAAAATCATTCAGGTCTTCGTCATCGCTTTCAGGTAAATCACACTCGCCGATGATATGCCCAATATCATGGAGCAGCGCCGCAACCACCAACGGTCGGCTCGCTCCCGACTCCTCGGCAAGGAGGGCGGCTTGGATCGCGTGTTCCGATTGCGATACACACTCGTCGCCGTACCGACCATTTCCACGCTCTTGAAAGACTCGGATGACCCTCTCGACTGCTTTGTTTTTCATTATTTTCTTCCATTAGACGAGCCTGATAACCCGACACGTAAGTGAGGGACCAATGATAACCCGATACGTAAGTTGCTTTAATCGTACGACGGACTTCCGAGTCCGTCGAATTTCCCATTGACGGACTTGGAAGTCCGTCGTACGGACCTTACTCGCCTTATCACACGTGCCACTAGACTTTGACCATCGAAAACTTGAGCGTTAAATGATAGCCAATACCCGCTGGTCATTCTGAAGATCGGATGCAGATCCGAAGAAGGAATTGTGAAGATCCTTGCCTTCATTTCTGAAACAATTCTGCGAGCTCAACCACCGATTCCACCACAAGATCAGCTCCCGCTCGCAAGAACTCTTGTTCGATGCCGAGGAGTGTTGCGTGCAATTCACTCGGATGGATCTTTTCAACATCAGACTCGGACAAACCGAGAGCATTCCCTGTTTTGGAAACGGCCACGGAGATGCAACCGGCATTTCGCCCCGCGTGAATGCCCGCTACTGAGTCATCCACGATCATCACGTTTTTCATCGGATAGACACCGAGCAGTTCGGCTGCCCGAAAGTTGAGCCATGGTGCCGGTCGACCAGCGGTCACTTCGTCCGAGCAAACCGAGACATCAGGAGAATAGCCCTGAGCTGCTGCAAACGGTATGACAACATCCAAGAGTTCTCGGGTGTAACCTGTGGTTGAGCCGATCTTGATCCCTTGTTTTCGAAAAAATTCAATCGCTTGCGGAACGCCCGAAATCGGCGTTGAATGAGTGCTCAATATTTGTTTCTGCAACACAAGGAAAGTTTCGTACAGTTGCAGAACGTCCGATTCTTTCGGATCGAAACCGTAGAGTGATTTCCATTTCATCGCGATGCGGGGCATGGCAAACATCGCTCGAATGTGGTCGAGTTTGGCTTGACCCATGGGTTCTCGCGCTTCGGCTTCGGTGACTTCGATTCCGCAATGGGAAAAGATACTTTTAAAAACGGCGACAGGAGCCAGGCTACCGAAGTCGATGGTGGTTCCCGCCCAGTCGAATAAAATCGCCTTAACTGAGGCAAAATCGATTGGTATTTCGGCTCGCATCATGATTCTTGACTCCAACGTTTCCAGGTTCGTTCGGCAACACCAAAAGCAAGTGTCATTCCACTTCCACCCAGGCCTGTCGCAATGTGAACATTTGGGATCGGCTCGCTTTCGAACACGATTCCATCCGCATATTTCGAATAC